>CAMJDE010000111.1 GCA_946404295.1 uncultured Clostridia bacterium
CGGAACGCCCCACTCGTCCTCGCTCCCGTAAACGGTATCGAAAGGCGGATGGTGCTGAAAGACGAAGATCGGTCTCTTGCCCGTGGGGTCGTCCGCCGCCGCGGCGGCAAGCTCGGTTTCAAGCCACGTGATCTTGTCGTCGTCAAATCCCTCGTAGTGGCTCGGACTCATCAGAATAAAGTGATAGCCCGAAATGACGATATGGCGGTCGACCGACGCGTAGCCCGACGCCGAAAGATACCGCGAAAAGGTGTAGGGTCGGTTCGCCGCGGGGGAGAACTCGTGGTTCCCGAGCACCGCCTGCGCCTCGGTCCCCTCGCGCGTCCAGCGATAAAAATCGGTGAAAAAGCGATTCATCGAAACGGCGGTCCCGCGATGCGCGAAATCGCCGACGATGACCGCCGCGTCGAGCGCCTTGTACCGCTCCTGCGCGTCGCAAAAAGCGTACGCGTCCGAGAGCATCGTTTCAAACTTCGCGTCCTGCGCGCCGACCGTATCGGCGTAGTGAACGTCGCTCGCGACAAGAAACCGGATGACCGGAACGAATACGCCGGGGTCGATCGGTTCCTCCGCGGTGGTCGCCGCGGTCGTCGCTTCCGCCGTGGTTGCGGGAACCGTGGTTTCGGGCGCGGTGGTTGGGGCGGCGGTCGCTTCGGTCGTTTCGGCGGGGACCGTCGTGCCCGCGGTCGTTTTGCTCCCGGTTTCGTCCGAAGCCGTCCCGGTCGTCGTTTCCGCCGTCGTTTCGGCGGCGGTCGTCGCGTCGGCATACTTGACGGCGCACGCGGAGAGAACGCCGAGGGAGAGAAGAAGAGAAAGGAGAAACGCAAGCAGTCGGATCGGTTTTTTCATCGTGGATCCTTTCTAATTCGGAGAAGTCTGTTCCGTTGCTTTTAGATTTTTTATTATACACCAAAAGAGAAAGAAAGGCAAGTTTTTTACAAAAAAAGAAGGAAACCAACCGTTTTCGGGGGGCGGGAGGACGCCTCGCCTTGACAAGAGGGCGGTTTCGTGCTACAATACTTTCCGCAGTTTTCCCAAAAAACAGAATAAAGGAGGTACTTTTATGCCGAAAGAAACCGGCAGAACGCAGTTGATCCGCGCGACGGTCCTCGAGATCAAAAAGGAGAACCCCGACGCGGACGAGCGACTGCTCCGGGAGGCGGTATTCGGGAAACTCGCGGAAAGCGACGCTGACGAGAAAGAGACGCAGCGTCTGAAGGAGAGCATCCGTCGGATCGTTTCGCAGATGCAGGCATCGGGAGACAAGGCGCCGAAGAAGGCGACCACCCGAAAGAAACGGGATCGGAACCCGAAGGGCGGGGAGGAGACGGCTGTCGCCGCGACCCCTTCCGACGCGCTTCAACCGACCCCCGAGAACGACGCGGGATCGGAACCGACCCCCGCCGCGCCCGTCACGGAAACGACCGAACAGCCCGCCCCGAAGACGAAAACCCCCGCCCCCGAAACCCCCGAGGAGACACCCCGGGAGGGGAAGGCGGAGGAAAAGCGTCCGACCGTCAGGATGCCTAAGGCAAAGCAGATGAACGACTTTCTCTCGGGCGCCCTTCACGAGGACGCGCCCGAAAAGGAAGAGACGCTCGTCGGGCAAGCCGTCGCGTTTTTCGGAGTTTCGGGAGAGCAGGTCAACGGCGTTCGCGGACTTGTGATCCAATGCCTGATGGAGCAGAAAAAGAGCGGCGCCGTCGTCTTTGATCGGGCGACCGGCTACCGCAAAGCTAACTCGGAAGAGGTGAAAACCGACGTTCCCGCCGAGAGCAAACCGGCGGAACCGAAGCCCGAGCCCACCGTCGCGAAACCCGTCCCGCAGGTGCAGGTCAAGCGCGTTTCGGGACGCACCAAAACCGAGGCGCGGGCGCTCCGCAAGACCGAACTCGAATCGAGAAAGGGAACGGCTCGCCTCACCCTGAACGAGAACCGCTTCGCCGAGCAGATCAATCGCGCGGGCGGCGCCTTCTTCACCGAGTTCGTCGCCCGTCTCTTCGAGGGCTGGTTCCGCTCGCGCGGGCTCACCGTCTGCGGTCGGTACGTCGTCGACGGCTCGGACGACAAGGGCGTCGACGTGATCCTGCACACCGTCGACGAACTCGGACTCCGCGACGTCGTATTCCTGCAGGCGAAGACCCGCTCCTCGGGGCAGGTCACCCTGAAGGAACTGCGCGAGTTCTACGGTGTGATGGCGGCGGAGAAAGCCGACAAGGGACTTTTCGTCACCACCTCGACCTTCACGACCGACGCCGTCACCTTCGTCCGCGCGCACCCCGATTTCGCCGCCGTCGACAAGTACGCGCTCTTCGCGCTCGCTTCGCGGCTGAAGATCGGGTTGATCGAAAACGAGGGCGGCGCGCTCGTCCCCGACCCCGACCTCTTCGGGTAAAAAAACAAAAAAGATCCGGGACCGCCCAGAGGGGAAGTCCCGGATTTTTCTTTGCTTTTTTCAGGAGAGGTTCTCGAAGGTCTGAACGCCCCAGGTCGTGACGGCGAAATACAGCGCGATCGCCGCCGCGAGGAACACGCCCGACAGGAGCAGTCCGAGCGCGAGCGCCGGAAGGGGCAGCGTGAGCGCGGCAACGAAGGCAAGAAGCGGGAAGATCATTCCCGAAAAGGCGGCGATCAACATTCCCGCCCCCTGTTTGATGACGGTCATTTCGTTCGTCCAATGCAGATTGGGCGTCAGCAAACCGATCGTCAGGTCGTAAAACGCCGTGAAGAGCGTGAAGGCGGCGGGCAGCACAAAGACGGTGACGGCGCCGCCCGGCGTGATCGCGGAGCGCAGCGCGACGACCGTGAACAGCGAGGTGAGAAGCACCGGGGGCAGGGTGAAGAGCAGATGATTGCCCGCCTTTGCCAGAAGGACGGTTTTGGTCGGAACGGGCAGCGAGCGGATCACGTCGATCCCCGCGCCCTCCAGCGACACCGACGGCGCGGCGATCGTGTTCATCGAGGCGGCGAAGCAGATCAGGCAGGCGGCGCCCAGCCCGATCAGAGCGGGGGTCACGCCCTCGCGCGCAAGCAGCGACGCGGCGTAGTCTTCGCCCTTGACCAGAAGAAAGATCCCGAGCGCGGGGGCAAGGATCGTCGAAAGACCCGTGTTCAGCATATAGCCGGCGTTCGAGGTAAAGCGTTTCGCCTCGCGGAGAAGGGCGGTCAGCCACAAGGGACGCATCGCGATCCGCTTCTCGACGTACGCCTTTTTGGTCGTCGCCGAGGCGGTGGTCGCGATCTTGATAAAGGTGCGATCCAGAACGAAACAGGTCAGGACGACGGCCGCGAAGATCACGAGCGAGTAGACGAGGCAGGCAAGCGGTTTCCCCTCTCCGATCTGACCGAGCAGGTAGAAGAGATACGCTTTTCCCTTGATCCCCTCGCCGTCGATCCCTTCGGGGTTGGCGATCATTTCGTTGAACACGTCGAGCCCTTTGAAATAGACGACGTAGTAGAGCGCGATGAAGCCCAGCGCGAGAAACACGGTTATAAAACTCTTGTTTTTCAGCTTCGCGCTGATCTTCGCGACCACCCAGCCGAGCAGGCAGGAGAGGACGAAGACGACGAGCGAGACGAGCAGGATCAGGAGCAGCCCGCCGAAGAGCGCCGGCACAGAAAAGCCCCCGAAGATCACCCGGACGAGGTACGCGGGAAGCAGGACGGCGGCGGAGAACATCAGCCCGAGCAGATAAACGCCGAGCAACCGCGAGGCGAGGATATAGCGCACCGGGATCGGCAGCGAGAGCAAAAGATCGTTGTCCTTTCCCTTGTAGAGCCCGGCAAAGGTGTTGAACACGCTGCCGAACACGCCGAGAAGCAGCGCGATCAGGGCGAAAATGGCGTGATAAAGCCAGAGAAGTCCGGCTTCCGCGAGAGGGGAGCAGAGGCTATAGGCAAGAAAGCCGACAAATCCGCCGATCACGCCGACGAGCAGCAGAGCGTAGAGCAGGATCAGAGCGATCGTGACCTCTCTTGCGCGCCCGGTATTCTTTTTCTGATTGACGAAAAAGCCGCGGAAACTTTCGAGCAGTTGCTTTTTCAGAAGGAGTTTCAGCATCCCGACCCCTCCTTACGCGTCCTCTTCCAGTTCGAGGAACACGCTTTCCAGCGACTCGTCGCCCCTGACCTCTTCCATCGTCCCCGAGCGGATCAGTTTTCCGCTCTTGATGATGGCGACCTTGTCGCAGAGTTTCTCGGCGACCTCGAGCACGTGGGTCGAAAAGAAGATCGCGCCGCCCTCGTCGCAGAGTTCGCGCATCATCTCTTTCAGGGTGTGCGCCGCCTTCGGATCCAGCCCGACGAAGGGTTCGTCCATCACGATCAGTTTCGGCGCGTGGATCCACGCCGCGATGACGGCGAGTTTCTGCTTCATTCCGTGCGAATAGGAGGCGATCGTCTGTCCGAGATCGGACGTCAGCCCGAAGGCGTCCGCGTATTTGCGGATCCGCTCCTCGCGCAGATCGGCGGGAACGCGGAAAACGTCGGCGATAAAGTTCAGGTACTTGATCCCGGACATATATCCGTAGAGTTCGGGGTTGTCGGGGATGTAGGCGATCTCGCGCTTGACCGCGAGCGGGTCTTTTTGAATCGAGATCCCGTTGACGAGGATCTCCCCCTCGTCGAAGGCGAGGATGCCGACCGCGCTTTTCAGGGTCGTCGTCTTGCCCGCGCCGTTGTGACCGATAAAACCGTAGATCTCGCCCGCCATAATCGAGAGCGAGAGGTCGTCGACCGCCTTCTTTTCTCCGTAGACCTTCGTCAGGTGGCTGATCGAGAGGACTTCGTTCTGTGCCATTGCTTGTCTCCTTAAACAAAAACGTCGGTTTTTTCAAGCGAGCGCCGCGGACGGTCTGCCCGCGGCGAAAAGGGAAGGACGGTTTTTTACCACGGGTCGAACTCGCAGCCGAGGAGTTTTAAGATCGCTTCGGTATAGTAGTAGTCGCCGTAGATGATCGACATATGCACGCCCGCTTTTTTGTAGCCCTCCGGCGTGAGTTCGGCGGGGTAGCGTTCGGTGCCGTAGTCGAGCAGATGGTCGTTCGCGGGGTCGAAATCGCAGAACCGCTCACCCATCGCGCGGAGCAGCGAGAGCGCCGCTTCGACGTATTTCCCGCCCTCGTTTTCGGGCAGGCGTTTCGCGAGTTCGATCAGCCCGCACGCCGCGCAGGCGCCGGCGGTCGAGTCGTAAAGCACGGGTTCTTCCGGCGCGCGGAAATCGACGCGGGGAAGCCAGTCGCCCTTCACGCAGTTGATGAAGTAGTCGGCGGCGCGCTTCGACGCCTCAAGATAACGGGCGTCGCCCGTGTGCCGGTAGGAGAGCGCGAAGCCGTAGAGCGCCCACGCGCACCCGCGCGACCAGGACGAGCCGACGCCGTAGCCCTGTCCGCCGAGCGTCCGGGTCATTTCGGTCGTCTCGCGGTCGTGGTCGACGATGTGGTTGACCGAGCCGTCCGCGCGCAGGTGGTCGCGGATCGACATATCGGCGTGCGCCCGCGCGACGCGCGCGAAGCGGTCGTCGTCAAGTTCGGCGCTCGCCCAGTAGAGCAGGGGCAGGTTCATCATACAGTCGATGATCGAGCGGTCGTAGTTGTCCCACTCGGTGCCGCGTTTGCCGTTCCAGGCGCGGATGAACCCGCCGGGGACCTTGGTCGCGAGCACGAAACGCGAGGCGAGCGACGCCGCCATATAGAGGTCGAGGTTCTTCGCCGCCTTGTCGCCGGTCAGTCTGTAGTCGGCGCCGTAGGTCATGTGCCACACGAACCCCACGTCGTGGTTTTGAAGTCCGAAGTCGTCGGCGACCGGGCGGAGCAATTCTTCGCTCCGCTTCGCCGTCGTCTTGTACTCCTCGTTTTTCGTGTAGGCGTAAAGCAGCCAGTTCAGCCCGCCCCAGAACCCGTTGGTCCACCAAGAGCGGCGGCGTTCGGTCATATCGAGATGGATGCCGTTCTCGTCGACGCCGTAGGGAAGTTTATTCCGCGAGCGGAGCGTCACGGCTTGATACTTGCGGTCGATCTTGGAGAAGACCTCTTCCGCCCACGCCCGGTTTTCCCGGATGATCGTTTCAGCGTTATTCATTCGTTCCTCCTCCCCGCGTCAGGGCTGTTTGCCGATGTAGGCGAGGATGCCGCCGTCGACGTAAAGGATGTGCCCGTTCACGAAGTTCGAGGCGTCGGAGGCGAGGAAGACGGCGGGACCCATCAGGTCCTCGGGGGTCCCCCAGCGCGCCGCCGGGGTCTTCGCGACGATGAAGGCGTCGAAGGGATGCCGCGATCCGTCGGGCTGCCGCTCGCGCAGGGGAGCGGTCTGCGGGGTCGCGATATAGCCGGGGCCGATGCCGTTGCATTGGATGTTCGCGCCCCCGAACTCGGAGCAGATATTCCGGGTCAGCATCTTCAGCCCGCCCTTCGCCGCGGCGTACGCCGAGACGGTCTCGCGTCCCAGTTCGCTCATCATCGAGCAGAT
>CAMJDE010000112.1 GCA_946404295.1 uncultured Clostridia bacterium
CGACAACTCCGGCACCGGCGTCGCCTTCACCCGCGACCCCGCGACCGGCGAGAAGAAGCTGATGGGCGAGTTCCTGACCAACGCGCAGGGCGAGGACGTCGTCGCCGGCGTCCGCACCCCGATGCCCATCTCCGAGATGGAAAAGAAGTTCCCCGACGCCTACAAGCAGTTCATCGACGTCTGCAAGACGCTCGAGGATCACTACCGCGATATGCAGGATATGGAGTTCACCGTTGAGAACGGCAAACTCTATATGCTCCAGTGCCGCAACGGTAAGCGCACCGCTCCCGCCGCTCTCAAGATCGCCTGCGACCTCGTGGACGAGGGTATGATCGACGAGAAGAAGGCAGTTCTGATGATCGACCCGCGCAACCTCGACACCCTGCTTCACCCGCAGTTCGACCCCAAGGCGATCAAGACCGCGCAGGTCGTCGCCAAGGCGCTCGCCGCGTCTCCCGGCGCCGCGTGCGGCAAGATCGTTTTCACCGCCGAGGACGCCAAGGCGTGGAAGGCGAAGGGCGAGAAGGTCGTTCTCGTTCGTCTTGAGACCTCTCCCGAGGACATCGAGGGTATGAAGGCGGCGCAGGGTATTCTGACGGTCCGCGGCGGTATGACCTCCCACGCGGCGGTCGTTGCCCGCGGTATGGGTACCTGCTGCGTTTCGGGCTGCTCCGCGATCACCAACTTCGACGAGGACAACAAGACCTTCGTTCTTGCCGGCAAGACCTATCACGAGGGCGACCTGATCTCGCTCGACGGCTCGACCGGTAACATCTACGACGGCGCGATCCCGACGATCGACGCCACCGTTTCGGGCGACTTCGGTCGGATCATGGCGTGGGCGGACAAGTACCGCAAACTCGCCGTCCGCACCAACGCCGACACCCCGCGCGACGCCAAGAAGGCGCGCGAACTCGGCGCCGAGGGCATCGGTCTCTGCCGCACCGAGCATATGTTCTTCGAGGGCAACCGGATCGACGCGTTCCGTGAAATGATCTGCGCCGACACCGCCGAGGCGCGCGAAGCCGCGCTGAACAAGATCCTGCCGATGCAGCAGGGCGACTTCGAGCAGCTCTACGAGGCGATGGAAGGCAACCCCGTGACCATCCGCTTCCTCGATCCGCCGCTCCACGAGTTCGTTCCGACGAATGAGGAGGACATCGAACTGCTCGCCAAGGCGCAGGGCAAGACCGTCGCCGACATCAAGTCGATCATCTCGGCTCTCCACGAGGCGAACCCGATGATGGGTCACCGCGGATGCCGTCTGACCGTCACCTATCCCGAGATCGCCCGGATGCAGACGAAAGCCGTCATTCGCGCCGCGATCAACGTCACGAAGAAGCACCCCGACTGGAAACTCGTCCCCGAGATCATGATCCCGCTGGTCGGCGAGGTCAAGGAGCTCGCGTTCGTGAAGAAGATCGTGGTCGAGACCGCCGACGCAGAGATCGCCGCCGCGAAGTCGAACCTCAAGTACGAGGTCGGCACGATGATCGAGATCCCGCGCGCCGCTCTGACCGCGGACGAAATCGCGAAGGAAGCCGAGTTCTTCTGCTTCGGTACCAACGACCTGACCCAGATGACCTACGGTTTCAGCCGCGACGACGCCGGCAAGTTCCTCGGTTCGTACTACGACACCAAGATCTTCGAGTTCGATCCCTTTGCGAAACTCGACCAGGTCGGCGTCGGCAAACTGATGAAGATGGCTGTCGAACTCGGAAGAAGCGTCCGCCCCGGTATGCACTGCGGTATCTGCGGTGAACACGGCGGCGACCCGACGTCGGTCGAGTTCTGCCACAAGATCGGTCTCTCCTACGTTTCCTGCTCGCCGTTCCGCGTGCCGATCGCTCGGCTCGCCGCCGCGCAGGCAGCCCTGAAGGACTGATCCCGACCCAATGCAAGGAACCTGATTTGTTTCAAATCAGGTTCCTTTCGTTTTATTCGCCCTCGGCGAGCGGTATTGCTTCGCTCCGAACGCGCCGCGCCCGCCTGATCCCCCGCCTGCGGCGGGACGGTTTTTCGGAACTACAGTCTTTCGTTCAAATCCGAAAAATCCGTATCGTAAAGAACTGTGTCGGGAAAATCCTTTTTCTCTAAAAACGCCAGCATATAGATAGGGAAGTAGGTGATTCTACCGTCGGTTTCCACGTTCCCGTGACAGAAAACGTACCCTTCCTCAATCCCGTATTCCGAGAGACGAAGCAAATTGTCGATCGCATTGTGGCGGTAATAATCCTTTCCGGATTTGATCTCGATCGGCAGAACGCGCCCGCCTTCCTCGATCAAAAAATCAACCTCTCCGAACTTTTTGCTATTGTAATAATACAGCGCATATCCGTGGGCGGTCAGTTCTTCGGCGGCGACGTTTTCATATATGGAACCGAAATTGATGGACGTTTCGTGCTGCAGGATCTTCAACTGGATCTCGTTCCCGTACTGTGCCGCGAGCAAGCCGACGTCGCCTGAATACAATTTGAAAAGATTTTGCGATTTGGAGAGTAAGAGCGGGCTTTTCGGCTCGTCTGCTACGTGCGCGGGGAGCGCGACGCCGGCGTTTTTCAGCCAGAGAAAACTGTCGTAATACTTGTCAAACCGCGCCTTTTCGTTCAGGTCTTTCAGGATGAATCGCTTGTTTTTTGCGTTCAACTCGCTTGGGATCATATCAAAGATGTCGTTGAGATACAGACGATTCTGCTCGTCATATTTGGAAATGTCGTGTTTGTAAAGTCGAATGATCGCGTTTTGCTCGTCCAAAACACGGCGAAGATTTTTTGTTTCCAAGTAGGCGGAGACAGCCGCAGGCATCCCGCCGATGATGAGATACAGTTCAAACAGAGCAATCATTCGTTTGTGAATAAAGGGATCCACCGGCGTTTTCTTTTCAAACGATTGCCGGAGAACGTCGATGACCTTGGGCGCGACGCCGTTTGCCCACGCAAACTCCTCAAAATCCAACGGATACATCTTGACGATATCCATATAACCGACCGGCGTCGATACGACGTCCCTGAAAACGGTGCCGAGCAGAGATCCGCTTAAGACGTAATCGTAAGTACCGTCTTGCACGAGGTACTTGATTTGCGTAATCACTTCCCGACATTCCTGCACTTCGTCAAAGAAGATCATCGTTTTACCGGGAATCATTTTGTCGCCGAAAAGCGCCGACAAACGCAAGAGGATCTCGTCGGCGGACTGCGCAAACTCAAAAAGTGCGGTAAACTCAGGGTTTTCAATAAAATCGACGCGAATAATGCTCTGATAGTGCGTTTTCGCGAAGTCCTCGATAATAAAGGATTTACCGACTTGTCGCGCACCGATGATCATCAGGGCTTTGTTGGGTTTTTGACTGTAGAACTCTTCCAGACGTTTTGTGATTTTTCGTTGGAGCATATTCTCCTCCTTCCTGTACACGATACTATCATAACACTTTTTCACGAGATTTTCAATAGTTTTTCACACTTTTTCTTAATAATACAGATCAATTTTTGCATTTTTCCAAAAAAATTGAACTATGCAGTCGCATTTTTCCACAGATTAAAATGCGTTTCGGCTCGCCTTTATTGACTTTTTACTCGTTCCGTGCTATACTGAATACGACCACTCCGAAAGGAAAATGCAGTTATGAAAATGCAAGAGGCGTTCGGCGCGGCGCAGTTCGTCGGGCGAGAGGACAGAGCGGGTTTTGCCGTTCTGCGCGGCCATTTCAATCTGAAGAAAAAAGGGAAGGCGACGCTCCGCGTGGCGGGGCTCGGCTTCTTCACCTGTTACGTCAACGGCAAAAAGGTCTCCGACGACCGCTTTCTGCCGCTGTTTTCCGACTACGAGGCGCGGGAGAACTACCCGTCGGGCGAAGTCCTTTCGGGGCATCGGCTCTACGTGCCGGAATACGATATCTCCGACCTCGTCGTGCCGGGCGACAACCTGATCGCGATCAGTTTCGGCGGCGGCTGGTACACCATCACCAGTTACCGTTTTGAAGCGCAATGTCGCTGGGGAGACCCGAAGGCGATCTGGCGCGTCATCACCGAAGAGGGCGATTTCGTTTCGTCGGACCGCGACTATATCGCCCCGGGCTACGTCACCGACTACGAGTTCTCGACCCACGAGTTTCAGAATCGGACGAACTTCGACCCTGGTGTCTTTACCCCCGATTTCGACGAGAGCGGGCTTCCGCACGCGACGCTTGCCAAACCGATCGAGACCGAGTACCTTTCGACCGACTGTCCCGCCGACCGCGTGATCGAGACCATCACGCCCAAGTTCCTTTGCGAGCGCGACGGCGTCCGGGTCTACGACGTCGGCAAGAACCTGTCGGGGGTCCCGGTTTTTCGGCTCGGGGAAGAGGGGTTTGCCGAGGTTTTCTTCTCGGAGGAGTGTACAAAGGACTGGATGCCCGACCCCGACCACAACTTCAAACAGGAGTATAGAGTCAAGGGCAAGCCCGGTTCCGTCGTCTCGCCCGACTTCACCTGGTTCGGCTTCCGCTACTTCTCGGTTGTCGGCGACGCCGAGCCGCTCTCGGTCGAGTTCATCCACACCGACCTTGCCGTCACGAGCAATTTCGAGTGCGACAACGATCTTCTGAACTGGATCTACAAGACCTCGCTCCACACCGAGTTCTGCAACCTGCATACCGGCGTCCCGTCCGACTGCCCGCACATCGAGCGGCTCGGCTACACCGGTGACGGGCAACTGACCGCGCTGTCGCTTATGACCATGACCGACGCGAAGCCCCTCTACCGCAAGTGGATCGGGGATATTCTCGACTGCCAGGACGTCAAAACCGGGCACGTCCAGTACACCGCCCCCTACTTCCGCTGCGGGGGAGGCCCCGGTGCGTGGGGATGCGCGATCGTCGAGATGCCCTACCTCTATTGGAAGCAGTACGGCGACGATTCGCTCGCCCGCCGGGCGTACCCGCAGATGAAGCGTTACTTCGACTACCTCGAAGCCCACTCGGTCGACGATCTCGTGTCGTCGGACAAGCCCGGCGAATGGTGCCTCGGCGACTGGTGCACGCAGACCCGGGTCGTGCTTCCCGCCGCGTTCGTCAATAATTACTACTACGTCAGGAGCTTGACCCGCGCCGTTGAGCTCGCCAAACGCTTCGGCTTCGACGACGATCTCCCGCTGTTTGAAGAGCGCATCGCCCGCCGCAAGGCGGCGCTCACCGCCGCGTACTTCAACACCTGGGACGGCAACTTCATCGGGGGGCTCCAGGGCGCGAACGCCTTTATGGTCGATCTCGGGCTCGGCGACGAGCGCACCTACCGGAACCTCGTCAAGATCTATTCCGAGACCGGCGCGCTCGACACCGGCATCTGCGGCACCGAGGTTCTGCTCCGCGTCCTCTGCGAACGGGGAGACGTCGATCTCGCCGTCCGCCTGCTCTCGCCCGACAAACCCGTCGCCTTCCGCGGTTGGCGCGACGCCGGAGCGACCACGCTCTGGGAGTATTTCTGCGGCTCGACCCGCGTCCGCTCGCACAATCACCCGATGTTCGGCTCGGCGGTCACCAACCTGTTCCGCTACCTGCTCGGCATCAAAGACGCCGGCGAAGCGGGGTTTGATGGCGTCACGATAGCACCCTATCTCCCCGACGGGATGAACCGGCTCGGCGGTTTTCAGACCGTCCCGAAAGGGAAGATCTCGGTCTCCGCGCTCCGCACGGGCGACAAGATCCATTTTTCGATCACGGTCCCCGAGGGTCTCCCCGCCACCTTCCGCTACGGCGACGTGTCGCTCGATCTCAACCCCGGCACGACAGAACTCACCCTATAACAACGTTCCCCGCGGCGATTCGCCGCGGGGAACAATTCATGACGGGCATCGCCCGTCAATTCACGGAGCCGCCGAGGGCGGCGAGAATTCACGACGGCGAAGGGCAACCGCCCTTCGCCGTCATTTCATGCGATCTCTGATCGCAATTCATCAAATTGTGAAATGAAAGAATGAATTGCACCTGCGGTGCGTGAATTGCGCCTCTTCGCGTCGCGTGAATTGACGGCTTCGCCGTCGTGAATTGCCGCGCGACGCGCGGCATTTATTTTGCAAGGAAGAGAATCGTTACCCCCAAAGCGATCCGATACACCCCGAAGGGAAACAGACCGTGCCGACGGACCAGCCCGACGAGCGCGCGGATCACCGGGAGCGAGACCAGATACGACGCGAGAAAGCCGAGGAGCAGGAGACAGACGGCGCGCGGTTCAAGTTCGTACCCCGGCAAACCCGCGGCGGCGCGCGCGGCGAACTTGCCGATTTTGAGACACGAGACCCCGACCATCACCGGGATCGCCATAAAGAACGAGAACTCCGCCGCCGCCGCGTCCGAGACGCCGCAGGCGCGCCCGCCGAGCAGGCACGACCCGCTGCGCGAGGTTCCCGGCACGATCGAAAGCGCCTGAAACGCCCCG
>CAMJDE010000113.1 GCA_946404295.1 uncultured Clostridia bacterium
GATCGCGGGGGACGGACCCGCGGGGCGGCTTCTCGCCGTTTCGGACTACGTCGGCTGCGTCCGGGGATATATCGAGAACCCTTTTGTCGATCCGCCGCGCAAATCCAACGGCAAACTCGACGTCGGCGCCGCCGTCGGACGGGGTTCCTTGACCGTGATCCGCGAGACGGGGGAGGGAGAGCCGCACGTCGGGACGGTCGAACTCGTTTCGGGCGAGATCGCCGAGGATTTCACGCGCTATTTCGCCGAGAGCGAGCAGATCCCCTCGGTCGTCTCGCTCGGCGTTCTGGTCGCCCCGGACGGCACCTGCCGCGCCTCGGGCGGGGTCTTGATCCAACTGCTCCCGTTCCCCGATCCCGAAACCGTCGATAAGATCGAAGCAAACGTCGGGAAGATCGCGAATATCTCGTCGCTCCTTGACGGGGGAAAAACGCTTGCGGAGATCGCGGGACTGGCGTTCGAGGGGATCGAGTTCGACCCCTTCGACGAGATCGACGTCGATTACGTCTGCACCTGCTCGCGTGAGCGGATGAAGCGCGGGATGCGCTCGCTCGGCGTCAAAAAACTCGCGGAACTCTTCGACGAGGAAGAAAAAGAGAACGGAAAACGGGTCCTGACGGCGGAGTGCCGCTTCTGCGACAAGAAATACCGCTTTACCGAAAAGGATTTCGGGCTGAATAAACCAAACGACGCAAGGGACAAAGGAGAAACGAAATGAAGCAACTGAAGGGAAACGCGGTCGTCGGTCAATCGGGCGGTCCGACCGCCGCCATCAACGCCAGTCTCGCGGGCGTGATCCGCGGGGTCGCGGCGCACCGGGACGTCATCCCCGAACTCTACGGAATGAAAAACGGGATCGAGGGCTTTCTTTCGTCGGACGTCGCGCCGCTCCTTCCGCTCTTTGACGGCGAGGAAAAACTGCGTCTGCTCGAACAGACCCCGGCGGCGGCTCTCGGCTCCTGCCGGAAGAAACTCCCCGATCCGAAGAAGGATCCCGGGTTTTTTGAGGATCTGGTCGCCCGGTTCCGGGAAATGGATATCCGCTATTTCTTCTATATCGGCGGCAACGATTCGATGGATACCGTCGCGAAACTCTCGGAATACCTTAAGACCGTCGACTACGAGATGCGGGTCGTCGGCGTCCCGAAAACCATCGACAACGACCTTGCCGACACCGACCACACGCCGGGCTTCGGCTCGGCGGCGAAGTACGTCGCGGTCACGCTCTCCGAGATCGTCCGGGACTGCGCCGTCTACCGCGTTCCCGCCGTTACGGTCGTCGAGATCATGGGGCGCGACGCCGGATGGCTGACCGCGTCCGCCGCCCTTCCGGGGGCGATCGGCGGGGAAGGCGTCGATCTGATCTACCTTCCCGAACGCCCTTTTACCTTCGAGCAATTTACCGAGGATCTGAAAGAGGCGTTCAAGCGCCACCCGAACGTCGTCGTCGCGATCTCGGAGGGGATCCGCACCCCCGACGGGCGCTACGTCGGCGAGGGCGCGCAGAGCGGCGCCGCCGACGCCTTCGGACACAAGTATCTCGCCGGGGCGGGCAAGGTGCTTGAACAGTACGTCAAGGAGACCTTCGGCTGTAAGGTTCGTTCCTTTGAACTCTCGCTCCCGCAGCGGTGCGCCGCGCATCTGGCGTCGGACACCGACCTGACCGAGGCGGGGAACCTCGGCGCGTCCGCCGTCGCGGCGGCGATCGGGGGGAAGAGCGGCGTGATGGCGGCGCTCGAACGGAAGTCGAACGACCCCTACGTATGCGACGTCGTTTTTCGTTCGGTCGATCGGATCGCCAACGCGATCCGCCGCGTGCCCGACGAGTTCATCAACGAAAGAGCGAACGGAATCACCCCCGCGGGGATCGCGTATCTGGCGCCGCTGATCCGCGGCGAGCGGACGATCGTCTACCGCGACGGTCTGCCTGCTCACGCAAAAATCAGGTAATATTTCAGGGCAGACAACGTTTTAGGATAAAAAGAGAGCGACCGACGGTTTCGTCGGTCGCCATTTGTTTTGATCTGTTCGGCTTACTGCCGTTTCGGTTTGTTCAGGATATCGAGAATGTCGTCGAGGTTGATCTCATCCTCAAACGGAGGGACGGAGCCGGCGTCGGGGGATGTTGCTGCGGTTCCGAAACCGCTCTCGGCGGTCTCCCCGCCCTTCGGGAAGGTCGGTTCGGCGGCGTCGATCGCGGCGGCGCCGTCGGCGTTCTCGCTTTCGTTCTCGGCGTCGTTTTCGGCGGCGTGAGCGGGTCTTTCCTTATCAAACCCGGTCGCGATGATCGTGATGCGAAGCTCGTCCTGCAACGCGGGGTCGAAGGCGGCGCCCCAGATGATGTTCGCCTCGGGGTGCGCGGCGTTCGCGATCATACTCGACGCCAGATACACGTCGTCGAGCGAAATGTCGGGAGCGGCGGTAAAGTTGACGAGGACGCCCGTCGCGCCCGAGATCGAGGTCTCGAGCAGAGGGGAAGAAATGGCGGTCGTGGCGGCGATCGCGGCTTTGTCCTCGCCACGCCCGGTTCCGACGCCCATGTGGGCGAAGCCGGCGTCCTTCATCACCGATACGACGTCGGCGAAGTCGACGTTAACGAAGCCGGGGATGTTGACGATCTCGGAAACGCTCTGCACGCCCTGCCGAAGCACGTCGTCGGCGGTCTCAAAGGCGGTCGCAAGCGTGATCCTGCCCTCGGAGACCTGTTTCAGCCGCTCGTTCGGAATGACGATCAGCGAGTCTACGTACTGGCGAAGGATCTCGATCCCCGCCTCTGCCTGCGCCATACGGCGCTTGCCCTCGAAGAGGAAGGGCTTGGTTACGATCCCGATCGTCAGGATGTTCATTTCCTTCGCGATCTTCGCGATGACGGGGGCTGCGCCCGTGCCTGTCCCGCCGCCCATACCGGTCGTGACGAAGACCATGTCGGCGCCCTCGAGCAGATGACGGATATCCTCGATGCTTTCCTCGGCGGAACGCCGCCCGATCTCGGGATCCGATCCCGCGCCGCGCCCGTTCGTGATCTTTTCGCCGATCACGAGTTTCTGGGACGCGCTCGAGAAGGAAAGCACCTGCGCGTCGGTGTTGACGGCGATGAAATCCACCCCGCGGATATTCGTCGAGATCATACGGTTCACGGCGTTGTTGCCGCCGCCGCCGATGCCGACGACCTTGATATTGACCCCGTTATCAATGACTTCGTTATACTCAAACGACATTGTCATACCTCCGCAAAAAATGGTGGGTGGAGAAAGTGTATATTTCTACAATGATATAATACAAAAAGTTCCGTTTTTTTGCAATACCTTGCTTCTATTATTCACATTTTGTTAACATCTGTTTTTATATTAGCCACATAAAGCAGGGCAGAACTACGAACGCTCGACTAAATTCGGGCAGAGGTCGAGGATCTCGCGCAGGATGACCGCCTCGCTGTTCCCGACGTGAAACCGCCTGACCGCCTCCCCCTTTCTCTTGCGCTCTTCGGGGTCGGAAAGGTACGCCGAGAGTTTTTCAAAAAGAAGGTCGGCGGTCAGCGCCCCGTCCGGGATCAGGATCGCGGCGTTTTGTCTTGCGAGCGCGAGGGCGTTCTTGGTCTGGTGATCTCCCGCAGCGTGCGGGAACGGCACAAGGATCGACGGAACGCCCGCAGCCGCGATCTCCGAGATCGTCATGGCACCGGCGCGGCAGACGACGGCGTCCGCCGCCGTCAGTCGCAGGGGCATATCGTCGATATAGGGTTTCCGTTCGTATCTGCCGTAGGAAACAGGTTCTTCGCCGCTCGGGTTTCGTCCCACGGCGTGCAGGATCCGAAGCGACGGGAAGGACGAGAGCAGACGAGGCACGGCGCCCTCAAACGCTTCGTTCAGGTTCCTTGCCCCGAGACTGCCGCCGAAAACGAGAAGCAGGAGCGCGTCGCGCCCGATTCCGAGCCGTTTTCTTGCCGTTTCGCGGTTCAGGTCGTAGAACGCGCGGCGTAAGGGATTGCCCGAGACGACGGTCTTTTTGCTCTTCTTGAAATCGTGCGCCGCAGACGGAAAGTTGATCAGCGCAAGGTCGATCCGTCGGGCGAGGAGTCGCGCGGCGATCCCGGCGCGGGCGTTGGACTCGTGCAGGACGGTCGGAATCCCGCGTTTTGCCGCCTCGCGGAGCGTGGGATAGCAGACGTATCCCCCGGTTCCGACGACGAGATCCGGCTTCTCCTCGTCGAGGATACGCCCCGCGATCCGAAACGAACGGATAAGCGACGCGCCTGCCCGGAGATTGGCGGGTGAGAGAGAACGGCGAAGTCCCTTGACCGGGATATGTCGGATCGGATAACCCGCCCCCGGGACGAGGCGGTTTTCCATTCCGGCGGGGGTCCCGACGAACGGGACCGATAAATGCGGGGCTTTTTTTCGCAAGAGATCGGCGATCGCAATCGCCGGGTTGATATGTCCGGCTGTCCCGCCGCAGGCAAAGAGAACTTTCATCGTCGGTTCCTTTCTTTTATTTGATCGGCACCTCTCGCGAGATCGAGAGCAGGATCCCCATCTCGAAAAAGAGCATCACGAGCGACGATCCGCCGTAACTGAAAAAGGGGAGAGAGATCCCGGTATTCGGGATCGTGTTGGTCACGACGGCGAGGTTCAGGAGCACCTGCACCGCGATCTTGCCCGCGATCCCGAGCGCGACCAGCCGCGAGAAGGGATCGGGCGCGCGCGACCCGACCCGGACCGCCCGGAAAACGAAAAGCGAAAAGAGAAAGACGACCCCGAGGGCACCGAGAAATCCCGTCTCCTCACAGAGGATCGTATAGATCATATCGTTCGCGGGCTCGGATACGTAACTGTATTTCAGGACGCTTTGCCCGAATCCCCGCCCGAAAAAACCGCCGGAGCCGATCGCCATCAGCCCCTGGAGCGTCTGCCACCCGCCGTCGAGCGGGTATAGTTCGGGATTCAGCCAGATCGTGATGCGCCGTTTCGTGTAATCTGTCAGGAGCGCGAACGCCGCGACCCCGACCCCGGCGATCCCGCCGAACGCCCCGATATAGCGAAGCGTTATCCCCGAAAAGAGCATCACGAGGATCCCGATGCATCCGAGAATGATCAATCCCGACAGATGCTTTTGCAGCAGAACGAGAACGCAGATCAGACCGATCAGAAGAAAGGGAAACAGCGTCCCGAAGAGAAAGGCGTTCTTTTTGTTCTTCCGGTCGAGCGCCTTTGCCGAATGGTCGGCGTAGTAGCGGGAGAGACACAGGATCAGGGTCGTTTTCGCAAACTCCGACGGCTGAAAGGTCAGGGGTCCGAGCGCGATCCAGCGCTGCGCCCCGTTCCCGGCGATCCCGACGGCAAGAACCGCGAGCAAAAGCAGGATCGTGAGAAAGTAGAGCGACGGCGCGATCCCGTACCAGAAGCGCGTCGAGGGGAGCAGGGAGAGCAGCATCACGCCGACCCCGACCACGACCCATACGATCTGACGCTCGATGAAATAGTAGCCGTTGTGATAGCGGTTTTCGGCGTAGGCGAACCCGGCGGAGAAGATCGTGACGGTTCCCGCAGCGGCGAGCAGCAGGACGAGAATCAGGAGCGTCGGGTCGATCCCCCGGACGCTCCGGTGAAAGAGAGGCGCGTCGCTCGGCCCAAACGACGGAAGAAGCGATTTGATGAAGCCGCGTTTTCGGACGGTATTCCGCATATTTGTCTCCGTAAATCAAAGAAGGAAGAGGTAAGCGAGCCCCGACGCGAGCAGCGAAAAAGCCGAAAAGACGGCGACGATCTTGTTTTCGCTCCAACCGAGCATCTCGAAATGGTGATGGATCGGCGCCATCCGGAAGAGTCTTCGTCCGCGCGTGATCTTGAAATACGCGACCTGCAGGATGACCGAGACCCCCTCGACGATATAGAGCATCCCCGCAAAGAGGATCAGGAGCGGCTCGCCCGCCAAAAACGCGCAGCCCGCCAGCGCCGCTCCGAAAAAGAGCGAGCCCGTGTCGCCCATAAAGACGCGGGCGGGGTGATAGTTATAGAGCAGAAACCCCGCTGCGCCGCCAAATAGCGCGCCGGAGAAGAGCGAGAGCGTCTCGGAAAACAGTCCCGCGCCGACCAACCCGAAAAAGCCCGCGACGATCGCGGCGTCGGAGGCGGCAAGACCGTCGATCCCGTCGGTCAGGTTGGCGCAGTTGACGACGCCCACGAGAAGGAAGGCCGAAAAGAGGTAGAACAGGAACTCGGACCGAAAGGGAGCGGGAAAACGCGAAAGATCCGGTCGGAAGCCGAAGATCACGAGCAGCGAAAGATACGCCGCCGCCGCGACCGACTGAAGCAGCAGTTTTTGCCGGGGCGTCAGTCCGTCGTTGCGGTTGTGCCGGAACTTGGCGAGATCGTCGATCACCCCGATCACGGCGTTCA
>CAMJDE010000114.1 GCA_946404295.1 uncultured Clostridia bacterium
TCCCGAAGCCCCCGAAAAAGAGATCAACGAAAATATGGTCGTCGGGCGCAACGCGGTGAAGGAACTGCTTGCGTCGGGGCGCGATATTGACAAGATCTACGTTCAGAGCGGCGAACGCGAGGGCTCGATCATCCAACTGATCGGCGAGGCGGCGGGGCGGAAGATCCCGCTTGCCGAGGTCGATCGGGCAAAACTGGATAAGATGTCGGGATTTGCCCGGCATCAGGGGATCGTCGCCTTTGCCGCCGAGCAGAACTATTCGACCCTCGACGATATGCTCACCCTCGCCGCAGAGCGGGGAGAGGCACCGCTCGTCGTGATCGCCGACGGGATCCTCGATCCACAGAACCTCGGTTCGCTGATCCGCGTGGCGGAGTGCACCGGGGCGCACGGCGTCCTGATCCCGAAACGGCGGGCGGTCGGGCTGACCGCTCTCGTCGGGCGCGCCTCCGCCGGCGCGATCGAGCATCTTCCGGTCGCGCGCGTGCCCAACGTCACCGCCGCGATCGAGGATCTCAAGGAGCGCGGCTTCTGGATCTTTGCCGCGGATATGGGCGGGACCCCCTATTACGACAGCGATTTTTCGGGACCCGTGGCGATCGTCCTCGGCAGCGAGGGGGAGGGGATCTCCCGCCTCGTGCGCGAAAAGTGCGATTTCGTCACCTCGATTCCCCTGCACGGAAAGGTGCAGTCGATGAACGTATCGACCGCCGCCGCGGTGATTCTGGCGGAGGCGGCAAGACAGAGAGACCTGAAGAAGGAGTAAGACGATGACAGACGAACTGAGCCGTCGTCCTGACGTGCCGGATTTTGACGGCAATGCCCCCGAAGACGACCTCTTTGCGCCCGCGGCGGTCCCCGAAGGGGAGAAGGGGGAAGAGCCGACCCCGTCTGCGGACTCCGAGCCCGCCGCGGAGAACGTCGCCCCCGACGAGATCGTCGCCCCCGAACCGGCGCAAGCCGCGGACACCCTCGACGCGTCCGCGCCCGAAGCCGCCGCCGAAGCGGTCCCCGACGCCGAAAAGCACGCTCCCGCCTTCGACTGGGGCGAACGCGATCCGCTCGACGAGGACGAACTGTTCGGGCAGATCGGTCTGCCCGACGGGGGACCCACGCCCGAGGAAAGCGACCTGTTCGACAACGACGGACCCGACGCCGACCTTCCCGACGAGGGTTTTTCCGACGCGCCCGAGGCGGCGCCCTCACCCGTCGAAACCGACGGAGGCGAGCCCGATGCCGCGTCGCAGGTCCCCGAAAAGAAAAAAGAACTCTCCGAAAGCGATCTCGAAGTGCGGAGAAAGTACGCCGTTCAAAGGATCGGCGCCGCGCGCGTCCGCTTCTGCTTCGCGATCCTCTTTTCTCTGATGCTTCTGGTTCTCGAGACCTTCAAGGTTTTCGGGTTCGACGTGACCGAACCCCTCGGGATCAGCCGGGTTCCCGGCGCCGCCGCGATGCTGGATCTGCAGTTGATCCTGCTCGTCGCCTATTGCTCGTGGCGCTCGCTCTATATCGGCTTGCTTTCGCTCGTCCGTCGCCGTTTCCGCGCCGAGATTCTGTTCTTGGTCGCCCTTGCCGCCGTCGTGTGGTTTGACCTCGACGCCTTCTTCCGGGGACGTCCGGACGTGACGCTAACCGCCCTTCCGCTCGCCGTCGCTCTGACCGCGTCGACCTGGGCGGAATTGCTCGAATGGGAGACGCGCTACCGCACCGTTTGTCTTTTGCAGAATCGCGGCGTGAAATACGCGGCGCTCGACGCGGACGGCATCGACGGCGAACGGCTGGTCCTCGCACCCGTCCGCTACGTCGACAGTTACGACGAACAGATCGCTACTTACCGCGAGGACGGCGGATTTCAGATCCTGCTCGCCTTCCTTTCGGTCGGGGTCGCCGTCGGCGGGTTCCTGACCGTCTATCTCACCTCCGACGCGGGGATCTCGCGGGCGTTCTCGGTCGCGGTTTCGGTCCTTCTGCTCTCCTGTCCCTTCGCCGCGCTCCTGTCCCGGCGTTTCTGGTTCAATTCGCTCTCTCGCGCGTTCCTCGACGGCGGGACCGCCGTGATCGGTGAGGAAGCCGCCTACCGTTACGCCCACGTTTCCACCTTCTCGGTCGAGGACGGCGACGCCTTCTCGCACGAGGAGACCCGGATCCGCATCGTCAACGTCTTCCGCGACAGTCGGCTGGACGAGATTCTGCGTCTGCTTTCCTCGGTCTACCGCAAACTCGGCGGACCCCTTGCGCGCGTGCTTGCCGAGACCACGAGCGAGGCGGGATTATCCGACGCCGAGATCACCGAGATCGTCTCGGGCGGGGTCACCGCGCGGGTCGAGGGGCGCACGCTGACGGTCGGTTCGGGCGAATACCTTGCGCAGAACGGCTATCCGCTCCCCGAGGTCGAGGTCGACAAGGTGCTGAAAAACGATCGGATGTGCGTCCTCTTCGTCGCCTACGAGGGCGAGGTGCGCGCCCGGTTCTACATCGAATACGTCCTCTCGCGCTCGTTTGAGGCGCGGGCTGAAAAACTGCGGAAACTCGGCGTTACGACCGAGATCCGCACCTTCGATCCCTCCATCACTCCCGCCTATTTCTCGCGCATCAGTTATCTGCCCGACGACGCCGTGAAAATCAAGCGGATGACCGTCGCCGACGTCTCGCGCGAGACGGTGCGCCGCGCCGAGACCGGGCTTTTCGCGCTCGGGTCGCTCTCCACGATGCTCGACGCCCTGCACGCCTTCCGTCGCTACGTCCGCGCCCGCGGCTGGCTCGGCGTGCTTAAGTTCGCGCAATTCCTCGTCGGCGCCGCGCTCTCGGCGTTCCTTTTGATCCGGTATCCGAATACGACGATCCCGGTGTGGTTCTCCTCCCTTTACGGACTCGTGCTGATCCTGCTTTCGATCCGGCTGAGCGCCGTTTCGGGAAAAAAGATCTCGACGGGTATGCGGAACGCGCGCAAACAGGAAAGGAAATAAACATGGAACAAATGGACCGTCTCGACCGTTTGCACGGGATCCTGAAATCGGTCTCCGAACCCGCCGCCTACGTCGGCGGGGAACTCTACGAAGTCAAAAAAGACAAGGCGGACGTCAAGGTCCGCAATGCCACCGTTTTTCCCGAGATCTACTCGATCGGAATGAGTAACCTCGGGATGCGGATCCTCTACGAGTGCCTGAACGCCGCCCCCGACGTCTGGTGCGAGCGCGTCTTCGCTCCCGCCCCCGATATGGGCGAAAAAATGCAGGAATACAAGATCCCCCTGACCGCGCTGGAGAGCGGAGACCCCCTGACCGATTTCGATATCGTCGGCGTGACCCTCCAATACGAGATGTGCTACCCGACCGCGCTCCACGTTTTCGACCTCGCGGGGATACCGCTCTACAGCCGCGACCGCGGCGAGGAATATCCGATCATCGTCGGCGGCGGACCCTGCACCTACAACGCCGAGCCGGTCGCCGATTTCTTCGACGTTTTCTCGATCGGAGAGGGCGAAGACGCCCTCGTCGAACTCTCCCACCTCTACCGCGATATGAAGGAGGCGGGGACCTACACCAAGGCGGCGTTCCTTCACGCCGCGGCGAAGCTCCCCGGGTTCTACGTCCCGTCGCTCTACGACGTGTCGTACAACGACGACGGCACGATCCGGGCGTTCACTCCGCTCTACGACGATATCCCGATGAAGATAACGAAGCGCATCATCGGCAACCTCGACGACGCGCCCTATCCCTTAAAACCCGTCATCCCGTACAGCGAGACGGTCCACGACCGGATCGTACTCGAACTCTACCGCGGCTGCATCCGGGGCTGCCGGTTCTGTCAGGCGGGAATGGTCTACCGCCCCATTCGCGAGAAATCGCCCGAAAAACTCTGCGAACAGGCGCGCTGTCTCTACGAGAACACCGGCTACGACGAGATCTCGCTGATCTCGCTTTCGACCTCCGACTACTCGAAGATCGACGAGTTGACCGACAAACTCCTTTCCTGGACCGACGAACGCAACGTCTCGCTCTCGCTCCCCTCGCTCCGGGTCGACAGTTTCACCAAGGAACTGATGGATCGGATCTCGGGCGTGCGCCGCGGCGGGATCACCTTCGCCCCCGAGGCGGGCACCCAGCGGCTCCGCGACGTCATCAACAAGAACGTGCGGGAGGAAGACCTGCTCCGCGCCGTCGGGATCGCGTATGCGGCGGGGAAGGAGAGCGTCAAACTCTACTTTATGCAGGGGCTTCCGACCGAAACGCACGAGGATCTCTGCGGCATCGCGAAACTCGCCTCGGACGCCGTCCACGTCTTCTACGAAACGCCGAAGGAACAGAGAGGGCGTAACGTCCGCGTGACGGTCAGCGTCTCCTGCTTCGTGCCGAAACCCTTTACCGCCTTCCAATGGGAGGGGCAGGACCCGCTCGAAGTTTTGCAGGAAAAGCAACTCTACTTAAAGGATCAGATCACCGACCGCAAGGTCGTCTACCACTACCACGACGCGAAGGTCTCGCGGGTCGAGGCGGTGCTGGCGCGCGGCGACCGTCGGCTCGCGCCGTCGCTGGTTCTCGCCGCCCGCGAGGGCTCGGCGTATTCGGCGTGGAGCGAACATTTCGACTACGACAAGTGGATGGACTATTTCGCCCGCACGGGCGTCGATCCCGCCTTCTACGCCAACCGCACCTTCGGGCTTGACGAGGTACTGCCGTGGGATCTGATCGACTGCGGCGTGACCAAGGACTACCTCAAACGCGAACGCGCGCGCGCCTACGCCGAGAAAACGACCCCCTCCTGCGCCGAGCATTGCAACGGCTGCGGGGCGGATCGGTTGGGAGGGAATACCAGATGGTGTCCGAAGAAAAAGTGAACCGTCCCTGCGACAATACCCCGATCCGTCTGCGCTTCCGGTTCCGCAAGGTCGGACGGCTCCGCTACGTCTCGCACCTCGAACTCGTCCGCACGGTCTCGAAGGCAGCGACCCGCGCCGGGATCCCCTGCTGGTTCACGCAGGGCTTCAACCCGGTGCCGAAGATCGTTTTCGGAACGCCGATGTCGGTCGGGATGGAGAGCGAGTGCGAGTTCGTCGAACTCCGCCTGACCGAGCGGGTCGAACCCGCCGACGCGCTCGAGCGGCTGAACGCCGCCACCCCCGCCGAACTGACCTTTCTCGAGGCGTACTATCCCGACAACAAACTGACCGATCAATGCTTCGCCCAATACGAGGTGCTCGTCCGGACCGACAAGAACGCCGAAAACCTCGCCGCCGCGTTCCGTCGGCTGCTTTCGGACCCGAATCTCACCTGTCGCAACCTCACGCACGGCAAGGCGAGCGAACGCGTCGTCGGACGGCAGACGGGGGACGCGACGGTCGTCGCGACGGGGAAGAACACGCTCCGTCTGACCATGACCCTCGGCACCTCGCAGGGAGAGTTCCTGAACCCGGATTACGTGATGATCGCCCTCGATCAGGCGACCGGGTTCCTCGAGGGATCTCCCATCGAGAACGCCTACCTGATCCGCCGCCTCGCGGCGCTCGATAAGGATAAAAAAACATTCCGCTGAAAACACGAACAAGAAGGAACCCGAAAATGAACGTTCAGATCACCGAAGCGACCGCCCTGCTTTCGACGAAGGCGCTTCAAAACAACTTTCTTTGTTCGGCGCGCGCCGCCGGCGTCGCCCCCGCAAACGCTTTCGCGCTCGTCAAGGCGAACGCCTACGGGCACGGCGCGCGCGAGGTCGCAAGCCGGCTTTTGAAGGCGGGCGCCCGCCGTTTTGCCGTCGCGCGGCTTTCCGAGGCGGTAGAGGTCAGGGAAGTGACCCCCGACTGCGAGATTTTGATTCTCGCGCCGACAGACCCGACGTTCGTCCCCGACCTGCTCACGGGCGATTTTACGCAGGTCGTCAACTGCAAGGAGTACGCCGACGCCCTCGCCGCCCGTATTCCGGACGGCAAACGGCTGAAGATCACGTTCGCCGTCGATTGCGGGATGGGTCGGCTCGGTTTTCCCGCCGTATCGGGCGATCCGACCGAAGAGATTCTTGCGGTCGCGCGAAACGGCAGGTTCCTTCCCACGTCGATCTACACCCATATCCCCGACGCCGACGATCCGAAGGGGTTTGCCGAAAAATCGGTTGCGATCTTCCGCGATCTTGTGAACAAACTCGAAGCAAAAGGGCTGCCGCTCCCCGCGCACTACGCGAGCAGCGCGTCGATTCTGCGTTTCGGCGCCGCCGCGCAGCCGATCGTTCGTCCCGGACTTGTGCTCTACGGGTACGATCCCGCGCCGCATCTTCCCGATCCCGGACTCGTTCCCGTGATGCGCCTCTGCGCTCCGATCCTGCAAGTGCGCACGTTCGCCGCCGGCGAGACGGTCGGATACAACCGCACCTACCGGA
>CAMJDE010000115.1 GCA_946404295.1 uncultured Clostridia bacterium
GTCGGACCCTATATCCCGCTCTACGGCTTCGGCGTGATGCTCCTCTACGGGCTGTCGAACCTCGATTTCGCGGGGGTCTCCGGCGTCCCCGAGCATCTGCTCCGGGTCGCCGTAATCGGCGTGTCGCTCACCCTGATCGAGTTTGTGACCGGCGTGATCTTCATCCGGGGTCTGCACATCAAACTCTGGGATTATTCCGACCGCTTCGGCAACGTGATGGGCGTGATCTGCCCGCTGTTCTCGGTTCTTTGGTTTTTGCTCGGATCGGGCTACTATTTCTTCCTCAACGCCCGGCTCGTTTCGGTGATCGAGTGGCTCGGCGAGAACCCGATCTACTCCTACTCGGTCGGGCTGGTCGTCGGGATGATGATCGTCGACGCCTGCTATTCGATCCGGCTCGGGATCCGCATCCGCACCGCGACGGATCAGTTCGTCGTCCGCTACGAGCAGTTCAAACTCGACCTCAAGCGCGAGGCGCTCGAACGCGCCGACGACAGCCGGTTTTACGGCACGCTGGTCGCGATCTTCCGCGTGAACAACACGCTCCGCGACGTGATCCGCCGCCACGTCGAATCGCTCCGCGACGTCCGCAAATGGTGGAAGAGGGAAAAGAAGGACAAACCGTAATACCGAAAAAAAGAACGCCCCGCGTCACTGGACGCGGGGCGTAAGTTTTGCCTTTACTTTTTCAGTTTTGAAACCTTCCGGACGATGGCGTGCAGGATCTTGACCACGACGTCCATCCCCTCGACGGTGATATGCTCGTAGGGGCCGTGGAACCCGAAGCCCCCGGTGCCGAGGTTCGGGCAGGGAAGCCCCTGCCAGGTCAGGTTCGCACCGTCGGTGCCGCCGCGGATCGGCTCCGAGATGGGCGTCACCCCGCACTCCTTCGTCGCCTCGAGCGCGAGGTCGACGACGAAGGGCGTCTCGTCGATCTTTTCCTTCATGTTGCGGTACTGGTCGCGGATCTCGACCCCGACCGTCCCGTCTCCGTACTTCTCGTTGAAGGTCGCGACCAGTTTTTCGACCGTCCTCTTCTTCTCTTCGAGTTTCTTCGCGTCGTGGTCGCGCAAAATATAGCGCAGGGTCGCCGCCTCCACGTTCCCCGAAAGGTCGGTCAGGTGGTAGAACCCCTTGCGCCCGCCGGTCGTGGCGGGGGTCTCGTCGGCGGGAAGCGCCGCGGCGAACTCGGCGGCGATCAGGCAGGCGTTTTTCATGATCCCGGTTGCCTCGCCCGGATGGACGTTGAAGCCCGCGACCGACACCGTCGCCGCCGCGGCGTTGAAGTTCTCATAGACGACCTCGCCCTCGAACCCGCCGTCGATCGTGTAGCCGAAATCGGCTCCGAGCCGGGGAATATCGAAGAACGCCGTGCCGCGCCCGACCTCCTCGTCGGGGGTAAAGCAGACGGCGACTTTGCCGTGCGGGATCTTACGTTCGATCAACTCTTCGAGCAGGGTCACAGCCTCCGCGACCCCGGCTTTGTCGTCCGCTCCGAGCAGGGTCGTGCCGTCGGTTACGATCAGCGTCCGCCCGGCGAGCTTCGGCAGATGCGGGAACGCCTTGACCGAAAGCGTGCGACCGCTCTTTCCGAGCGGCAGGTCGCCCCCGTCGTAGTTTTCGATCACGCGGGGCTTGACCCCCTCGCCCGAAAAGTCGGGAACCGTGTCGACGTGCGCGATGAAGGCGACGCAGGGCGCCCCCTCGTATCCCGGTGTGGCGGGCAGCCACCCGCGAACGTAGCAATGCTCGTCCACCTCGGCTTCGATCCCGAGCGCTTTCAACTCGTCGCAGAGGGGACGCGCCAGGTCGAACTGGCGCGCGGTCGACGGGACGGTTTCGGCGTCGTCGGCGCTCGCCGTGTGGATCTTCACGTAGTTTAAGAGCCGTTCGTATGCGCGCATAAAAGTCCTCTTTCTCCGGGGTGTCCCCGGACGGTTTTTTATTCTTTGTACCCGACGTCCACCCGGTCGAAATCGACCTTGTCGAGTTTGATTACGACGTAGCGTTCGTGGGGAGAAGCCGCGTCCGCGCCGGATCCGCTCTTTTTCGCCGAGAGGTTGATTTTCAGAACGCCGTCCGAGAGCGCGGTATCCTTCACGCGGATCGGACGGACGTAGATGCTGCCCGTCACGTAGATCACGATCATCTCGGAATCAAAATCGACGTCAAACGGACAGTCGGTAAAGGTCTCGTCGCACGTTGCCCGATCCCCGATCACGACCGTCCGCGTTTCGGGCAGCGCGTCGGGGGGTTCGGCGCTGTTCCACTCGCGCACCCGCGTTTCCGAGAGGAACGGTTCCGTAAAGAAGATCTCGCCGTTCGGGTCGTAGGGGACCCCGTCGCGATAGTAAACGTCCGCGACGACGGCGTCGGCGTGCAGTTTGTTGCAGGAAACGAGGATCGTGAGAACCGCGAGCAGAAGGATCAGAGAAAGCGCTTTTTTCATAGCTTGCCCCTTTCTTTTTCTTCGATTCCGGCGCGGTTTTTCGCTTCCATTATATCACCCGCGCAGATGAAAGTCAAGGCGGATCCCACTTCGCCGCCCCTTCCCGCGCGTTCTTTTACGTTGCCTTTTTTTACGGGTTCGCCCGTCGGTTCCTAAATCAAATCGGCGTCCGCCGCTCTCCTTTCGCGCCGTTTTCGTATTTTTTCAAAAAACCTCTTGACATTTCGGTTCAGACGGCGTATACTATAAACAGTTGAGCAATCGTTCAACTGTTTGGAGGGCGCGATGAACGACAAAGAGAAAGATCTGGAAATGCAATGCGGGTGCGAACACGAGCACCCCGAGGTCGTGCGCGAGGTGCGCGCGGCGATGCCCGACGAGAACGTGACGGCGGACCTTTCGGATTTCTTCAAGGTTTTCGGCGACAGTTCGCGGATGCGGATCCTGTTCGCCCTCGACAGAAGGGAACTCTGCGTCTGCGACCTCTCGGCGGCGCTCGGAATGACCAAGTCCGCCGTCTCCCATCAACTCCGCTTTCTCCGCGCCAACCACCTCGTCGCGTCCCGCCGGAGCGGGAAGAATATCTTTTATTCTCTCGCCGACGAACACGTCCGCGACATCATCGAGATCGCGGTCGAGCATCTTTCGGAGGAAGACTGACCCGAGCGGGAACACTCCGGGGACGGTTGCTTCCTTTGCCTCCCCAACGGGGGAGGGGGACCGCCTCGCGGGGGAAGGGGCACTCCGTAGGGGTTCCGATCCGCTTCATCGTTTTCACAAAGTAGCCCCTTTCGTCACGGCAAGCCTGATTCCAAGGAGGGAAAAATGCCTCTTGAATATAACCCGAAGAATATAACGCTTGCGAAAAATCTGAGAAAGAACGCAACGCCGCAAGAAAAACGACTGTGGTATGATTATCTGCGTACATACAAACCCCGTTTTCGGAGGCAGCAACCGATTGGCAACTATATCGCCGATTTTTATTGCTATCCGGCGAAATTGGTCATAGAAATCGATGGGTCACAGCACTATACGGAACATGGAAAACGACAAGACGAGTTCAGGACCGAAATCCTTGAGGGATACGATTTGAAGATTATACGGTTTTCAAACCGTCAAGTCGACACTAATTTTTCAGGCGTTTGTCAGTTTATTGATATGAACGTCAAAGAATCTCTCTCGCAAAACGATTGATTCTTTGCCTCCCCAACGGGGGAGGGGGACCGCCGCGCGGGGGAAGGGGCACTCCGTAGGGGTTCCGATCCGCTTCATCGTTTTAGCATAGTAGCCCCTTCCGTCACGGCAAGCCGTGCCACCAACGCGCTCACCGTCGCATAGTCGCCCGCGTCGTGCGGCGTGGCGCACGCCGCGCGCTCCTTGCTTTGGGCAAGATCGCTTTACGGCAAACAGTCCACCGGACTGTTTGTCGCTCGCTAACCCCGTTGGGGAGGCAAGGACGAAAGCCGACGGCGGGAAATAATCATAAATGCGCATAATAAATAAAGAAAGAAGGATACAGTAATGAAAACCAAGTACTCCGTCGTCGGGCTGGACTGCCCGAACTGCGCCGCCAAACTCGAGGGGATGATCGCGAAGGTCGAGGGGATCGACTCTGCGAAGATCAACTTCCTCTCCGAAAAACTGACCGTTGAATCGGGTCTCCCTGCCGCCGACCTGCTCGCCGCCGTCCGCGAAACGGCGAAGGCGTTTTCGGCAAAGGTGAAGATCGAAGAACTGTAAACCGATGAAAAAACGACCGTCGCCCTACCTCACGCACGAGGTATGGCAGGTGCTGGGCGGGGGGCTGCTGCTCCTTGCCGCGATATTGACCGAGCATTTCGGCGCGCCCTATCCCGCCGTCCTCGCGGTCTATCTCGCCGCGCTCTGCGTCGCGGGCTGCACCGTCTGGCTCGACGCGGTGAAGGGGATCCTGCGCCGCGATCTGCTCGACGAAAAGTTCTTGATGACCGTCGCGTCTGTCGGCGCGTTCATCATCGGCAGTTACGCCGAGGGCGTCGCCGTGATGCTCTTCTTCCTTGCCGGGGAGTATTTCGAGCATCAGGCGGTCGCGCGTTCGCGGAAATCGATCCGCGCGCTGATGGACGTCCGTCCCGACCGCGCGATCCGGCTGACCGACGGCGCGGAAGAGGAGATCGACGTCGACGATCTTTCGATCGGTGAGACCGTCGTGATCCGCCCGGGCGACCGCGTTCCGGTCGACTGCACGATCCTTGACGGCGCGGGTCTGATCGACGCCGCGGCGCTGACCGGGGAATCGGTCCCGGTCGGGGTGCGCGAGGGAAGTACCCTCGCGAGCGGCACCGTCTGCCTGAATTGTCGCCTGATCGCCCGCGTCGACCGCGTCGCCGACGAGTCGGCGGCGTCGCGCGTCCTCTCGCTCGTCGAGGACGCCAACGAAGCGAAATCGAGGCAGGAAAACTTCATCACCCGCTTTGCGCGCGTCTATACGCCCGCCGTCGTTCTGGCGGCGGTTCTGATCGGAGTCGGCGTTCCGCTGATCCTGCTTGCGGCGGGGCATACGCCCGGTTGGACCGATTGGCTCCACCGCGCCCTGACCTTCCTCGTCGTGTCCTGTCCCTGCGCGCTGGTGATCTCGGTCCCCTTGAGTTTCTTCGGCGGGATCGGCGGTGCCGCGTCGGAGGGCATCCTCTTCAAGGGCGGAAACCGTATGAACGCGCTTTCGCATGTCGGCACGGTCTGCTGCGACAAGACGGGGACCCTCACCGAGGGGAGATTTGAAGTGCGCGAGGTCACCCCCGCGGAGGGCGTCGACCGAGCCGAACTGATCTCGCTCGCCGCCTCGGCGGAGCAGAGTTCCACCCACCCGATCGCCGCCGCGATCCGCCGTCTCGCCCCCGACGCTCCCGCGCCGGAGAACGTCGAGGAACGCGCCGGGCGCGGGATCGCCGCGACCGTTGACGGGCGGACCATCCTCGTCGGGTCAAAGAGATTGCTCGTCGAAGAGGGGGTTTTTGTCCCGGACGGGGCGTTTGGTTCGGTTTTTGTCGCCGCCGACGGTCGCTTTCTCGGTTGGATCACGGTCGGCGACGCGGTGCGCCCCGAGAGCAAAAACACCGTCGAGCGGCTCCGCCGTCTCGGCGTGAAGCGGATCGGGATGCTGACCGGGGACGCCCCCGAGAACGCCGCGCCCGTCGCCGAATCTCTCTCGCTTGATTTCGTCCGCGCCTCGCTGCTTCCCGACGGAAAATACCAAGCCGTCGAGGAACTGATCCGTGAGAAGAACGGCTCGGTTCTCTACGTCGGCGACGGGATCAACGACGCGCCGGTCATCGCCCTCGCCGATATCGGCGTCGCGATGGGCGGGGTCGGGTCGGACGCCGCGATCGAGGCGGCGGATCTGGTCATTATGTCGGATAAACTCGACCGCCTCCCGAAAGCGGTTCGGATCGCCCGCCGCACCGTCGCGATCGCGCGCCAGAATATCGTTTTCGCCCTGACCGTCAAACTCGCGATCCTGATCCTTTCGGCGACCGGGATCAATTCCAGTATGTGGCTCGCCGTGTTCGCCGACGTCGGCGTCGCCGTCATCGCGATCCTGAACGCCATGCGCGCCCTGCGCGTCAAGCGCCTGTAACCCGTCACTTTGAAAACAACGCCGCTGCGGCTTTCCGCAGGCGGCACATCACTTTGCCCCCGGTCGAACCGACCGGGGGCAAAACATCACGGTCGCCAAGCGACCACATCACGCCGCGCGTGCCGCGCGGCACATCACGCGTTTTCCGCTCGCGGAAAACGCTTTATCCCTCGCTTTCGTCGGAGACGGACGAGGCGGAGCCTTCCTTTTCGTTCGCTT
>CAMJDE010000116.1 GCA_946404295.1 uncultured Clostridia bacterium
AATCATAGACGAAGGTCGCCGCCTCGCACAGCCATTGTCCGTACAGTTTGCCCCACATCGACTTCGCCCAGCCCGTGTCCGAGATCGTGAAGTGCAAGCCGTCGGGATCGACGGTGTGCCAGTACTTCGCGGTATGGAAATGTCCGAGCGCGTACTTATAGTTGTGGGTCGCGATCTTCGGGTAGCCCGACGTTCCCGACGTGAAGAACATCAGCATCATATCGTCGCCGCCCGGCGCGTCGTCTTTTCGCGCGTAGTGCGAACTGTAGAGCGTGTATTCCTCGTTGAAGTTGCGCCAGCCTTCGCGCTCGCCGTTCACGATCAGTTTGTGTTTCAGTTCGGGGCACTTCTCGGCGGCGAGGTCGACCTGATGCGCGGTGTCGCCGTCGGCGGTGCAGAGGATCGCCGAAACGCCCGCCGACTGAAAGCGGTAAACGAAGTCGTGTTCCTGCAGCTGGTTGGTCGCGGGGATCCCGATCGCGCCGAGTTTGTTCAGCCCGAGGATCGCGAACCAGAACTGATAGTGCCGTTTTAAGACCAGCATCACGCGGTCGCCCTTTTTGATCCCGAGCGACTTGAAGTAGTTGGCGCATTGGTTGGACCCGCGCTGCAGATCCTTGAAGGTGATGCGCCGCTCGACCTTACTGACGTCGACGTGGAGCATCGCGAGTTTGTCGGGCGACTTCTTCGCGATCTCGTCGATCACGTCGAAGGCGAAGTTGAAACGCTCGGTATTCTTGAACGTGATCTTCTTCGGCGTGCCGTTCTCGTCCTCCTCGACGTCGATGAACTTGCGGTAGACCATCCCGCTGTCGTCGCGTTTCGGCTCGGGTTTTCCCGGTTCGGGCTGCGCCGTCTTGCTCGACAGTTCGGGGATCGGTTCGCCCGTCGGGTTCAGGACGATGGCGTAGAAGGTGCAGTCGCGCCCGCCGACGGCGATCATTCCGTGCGGCGCCGAACTGTCGTAGTAGATCGAGTCGCCCGCCTTCAGGATCTCGCGGTGCGCCCCGACCTGCACGAGCAGCTGCCCGTCGATCACGAGGTCACATTCCTGCCCCGCGTGGGTCGTCAGTTCGATCGGCTTGTTCTGCGCCTCTTCGGAATAGGTGCTGACGACGAAGAGCGGCTCGGCGATCCGGTTGCGGAAGGCGTACGCCATATTGAAGTAGGTCATCCCGTGCGCGTGGGCGATCTCCTGCCCCTCGCCCGCCCGGGTGACGGTGCAGGATTTCAGGGTCGGGCTGTAGCCCTCGATGATGTCGGTGACGTTGACCGAGAGCGCGCCGGCGCAGCGGTAGAGGAACGCGAAGTTCAGGTCGCGGTCGCCCGCCTCGCACGCGAGGTATTCTTCGGTCGGGACGCCGGTCAACTCCGCCATCTTCTCGGGGGTCAGGTTTTCGATCTCGCGAAGCGCCCGGATGCGCCCCGCCATCTCCCGGATGCGGGAGTCGAGATCGGTCGTTTGATTGCTCATCATGCAGTCTCTCCTTCTCGGCGGACGGGTGAAAAAACGCACCCGTCCCAAAGTTGTGCTTTGAGACGGGTGAAACATCATCCGCGGTACCACTCAAATTGCCGTCTTGCGACGACCTCTCTCGGGGTCGTGAACCCCTATGCCTTGACGCAGCAGTCACGGGGGGGTTCTACTTGCCTTGCGGCTTTCTTCCCTCCGGCTCCGGAACTACAACCCCGAAATCGTGTCGATGGCTCGCACCGTCCGCCATCTCTCTGACGACCGTATTTGGGGGCCCTTTCCGTCATAGCCTTTCAAATTATAGTGGTATTGTAGCACACAACACCGGGTTTGTCAAGGGGATATCGAAAAAAACCGAAATTGCGCCGCGTCAGAGTTTGTTCCGCTGGATCTTGCCCGAGATCGTCTTGGGCAGACTGTCGCGGAAGACGACGATCCGGGGGTATTTATAGGGGGCGGTATTCTTTTTGACGTAGTTCTGGATCTCTTTTTTGAGTTCCTCGGTCGGTTCGGTGCCGGGGACCAGCACCACGCTCGCTTTGACGACCTGACCCCGTACGGGATCGGGTTCGGGCGAGACGCCGCACTCGAGAACGTAGGGAAGTTCCATGATGACCGACTCGATCTCGAACGGACCGATGCGGTAGCCCGACGACTTGATCACGTCGTCGACGCGCCCGACGTACCAGTAAAAACCGTCCTCGTCTTTCCACGCCGTGTCGCCGGTGTGGTAGAGTCCGTCGTGCCAGACCTCGCGGGTCTTTTCTTCATTTTTATAATATCCGAGGAACAGCCCGCAGGGCGGTTTCTCCCCGACGCGGATGACGATCTCGCCGGTCTCGCCGACCGGGACGGGATTTCCGTCGGGGTCGACGACGTCGACGTCGTAGAGCGGACTGGGTTTGCCCATCGAGCCGACCTTATGCGTCCCGCCGAGCAGGTTCGCGATGGAGAGGGTGGTTTCGGTCTGCCCGAAGCCCTCCATGGTCTGCAGCCCGGTCGCGCGCTCGAACTGGTAGTAGACCTCGGGGTTCAGCGCCTCGCCCGCCGTCGTCATGTGACGGATCGAGGAGAGGTCGTATTTCGAGATATCTTCCTTGACCATCATCCGGAGCATCGTCGGCGGCGCGCAGAAACTCGTGATGTGGTACTTGGCGAACATCGGCAGGATGTCGGCGGCGGAGAAGCGGTCGAAATCGTAGACGAAAACCGCCCCCTCGCAGAGCCATTGTCCGTAGAGTTTGCCCCAGAGCGCCTTGCCCCAGCCGGTATCCGAGATGGTCAGGTGCAGCCCGTCCTCCGAAACGCCGTGCCAGTATTTCGCCGTGATGTAGTGCCCCAGCGGGTACTGGTAGCTGTGGACGGCGATCTTCGGATATCCCGTCGTGCCGGACGTGAAGAACATCAGCATCGGGTCGCGTCCGCACGGAGTTTCCTCGGTGCGGTAGAAGTGGGCGCTGTAGAGCGGGTATTCCGCGTCGAAATCGTGCCAACCCTCGCGGCTTCCGCCGACCAGAAGCTTGTTTTCGAGTTTGCCGACTTTTGCTTCCGCCAACTCGATCTGATGCGCCGTGTCGCCGTCGGTCGAGCAGACGATCGCCGACACGCCCGCCGACGTGAAGCGGTATTCGTAGTCGTGCATCTGGAGCTGATCGGTCGCGGGGATCGCGATCGCGCCGAGTTTGTGCAGCGCGAGGATCGAGAACCAGAACTGGTAGTGCCGTTTCAAGACCAGCATCACGCGGTCGCCCTTTTTGATCCCGAGCGACTTGAAGGAGTTGGCGCATTGGTTCGACGCCCGCTTGATGTCGTTGAAGGTGAAGCGGCGCTCGACGTGATTGCGGTCGATGTGGAGCATCGCCAGTTTGTCGGGCGACCGCTTCGCGATCGCGTCGACCACGTCGAAACCGAAGTTGAACTTGTCTTCGTTCTTGAAGGTGATCTTGGTGCAGAGCCCGTTCTCGTCCTCCTCGGTCTCGGCGAACTGCTCGCCGACCGTCTTGTGGGTCGGAAGGACGTTCGGCACCAGACTGCTGCGCACGACCTTTTCCTCGACGTCCTCGCCCGGCAGAACGACCGCGACGAAGAGGCAGTCGGCGCCGCCGACGGCGATCATGCCGTGCGGGGTCGAACTGTTGTAGTAGATCGAGTCGCCCTCGGAGAGCAGTTCGACGTGGTCGCCGACCTGCACCTTCAGCTGTCCCTGCATCACGAGGTCGAACTCCTGCCCCGAATGCTTGGTCAGGTGGATCGGTTTGTCCTGCAGCTCCTCGCTGTATTCGTAGCGGACCCAGTACGGCTCGGCGATCTTTTTGCGGAAGAAGGGCGCGAGGTTCTTGATTTCGATCCCGTCCTCTTTCGCCGTCTCCTGTCCCTCGCCCCGCCGCGTGACGGTATAGGAGGACAGGTGGGCGCTCTGCCCCTCGAGCAGGTCGGTAATGCCGATCCCGAACGCGAGCGCGCACTTGTGAATGAACGTGAAGGGGAAGTCGTTTTCGCCGTTTTCAAAGGCGCGGTACTCCTCCTCCGTCACTTCGGTCTTCTTCGCCATCTCGGACACGGAATAACCCGAGATATCCCGCATCTCGCGGATCCGGACGGCGACCTCTTTCAGTTTTTCGGTTTCGACGGTGTTTGCCATACTGTTGTTCTCCTTTTCGTGGGACAAAGCAAAAACCCGTCCCAAAGTTTCCTTTGAGACGGGTGTAAAACACTCGCGGTACCACTCAAATTGCCGTCTTGCGACGACCTCTTTCGGGGATCATACAATCCCTCCGCCTTAACGCGGCGATACGGGAGGCGCTTACTTGCGTTTCGCGTTCGGCTCTCCGGCTCGGAAGGGATGGGCGTGCGGGCGATCGACCGTCGGTTTTCACCAACCACCGACTCTCTGAAGGTGTTTCGACCCTGCCGTCTTCGTCATTGCCTTTTGATGGACACATTGTAGCACAAGCAAAACCGCTTGTCAAGGGGTTTTCAAAATTATTTTTCGTCGGGGATAAACGCGCCGGAGTCCTTGGTATTCTTCCACGGCGTGCCGATGAAGCCGACCTGCTTGAAGTCGCCCGGATTGTGCCGGATGATATAGTCGATATAGGAACCGATCATCCGCGCGAAGAGCAGATACCCCATCGGGTTCAGATGCCCGCCCAACTGATAGGAACGGATGAAGATCTCGTCGTCGAAGGGCGGAGCGTAGCGCGCGATATCCAGAACGTAGGTGCGCGGGAAGAGGTCGGGCAGCCGCCGGATCCCCTCGTTCAACTGATCCTCCAGCGCCTGCCGGGAGGGGCTCCCGCTGCCGCGGTGGTCGCGCGGCACCGTCACGGGAAAGAAGAAGGCGTCGGGGCGGTTCTGCCGCAGGCGGGAGACGATCTTTCCGTAATACCCCAGCACCGTTTCGGGGTTGTTGTCGCCGTTCTTCGGGTCGATATCGCCCGCCGACCCGATCCCGATCCCGCTCCCGAGCGCCTGGGAGACGTCGTTCACCCCGAGCGCGATGATATAGGTGTCCGCGAGTTTGTCGGTCCCCCAGAAACCGTTTCTCTCGGCAAAACCGTTCCAGTATTCCCGCGCCGACATACCGCCGCGCGAGAAGTTCCAAACCTTGCTTCCGGTCATACGTCCGAGGAACTGCCCCCACGAGTATTCAAAGGTGTCGTGGTAGGTCCTGCCGCCCGTCCCGGGGTCGGTCGCCTCGAACTCACCCGAGGAGAGCGAGTCGCCGATACAGGCGATCGTGCGGAAGATCGCGGTAAAACCCCCGGTCGGATCGAGTCGATCCAGGGGGTTCTCGTTTTTATCGGGGCAGGGATCGAAGATCATAACTTGTCTCCTTTTTATCAAGCGAACGGGCGTACTCCGGTCGGTCTTTGAAACCGTGACCCGAAGGTGCCGCCTTCGGGTCACATTACATAATTCATTATGGAAGTTCTTTGCCAAGCTTTCTTTCAAGAAAGCTTGCGGTCCTCCTCCTCGTCCCAGGCAAAGTCGGTCGACAGGAGCCGCACGACCTCTTTGGTGACGGTGAGGTACCCGCCCGAGCACTTGGCGTGGCGGATCTTTCCGTCGGCGTAAACGCGGCAGGACCCCTTTGCGAGCGCGGTCATAAACGGGATATGCCCCGCCATGATCGCGAGATCCCCGGTGATGCCGCGCACCGAGAGTTGATCCGCCTCTCCGTCGAAACGCAATCCGTCGGGCGAGGCGATCTGCAGATGAAACGATTTCACTTTTTCGGGGACCCCCTTTCGTGGAGTGAAGACGCGCCTGCGGCGCTGGTGAAGTTGCGCCAATGGCGCAGTGAAGTTGCGTCTGCGACGCAGTGAAGTCGGCGCGGGGCGCCTAATGAAGACGCACCTGCGGCGCTAATGAAGACGCTGCGCTAATGAAGAGACGTCGACGGTTGTCAGTTCTTTTCGCGGATCTTTTCGGCTTTTTCGATCGCCTGTTAGATCGTTCCGACGAACAGGAACGCCGATTCGGGAAGATCGTCGTGCTTGCCTTCGAGGATCTCACTGAAGCCGCGGATGGTCTCTTTCAGGGGAACGTAGGTGCCGGGAAGCCCGGTGAACTGCTCCGCGACGGTGAACGATTGCGAGAGGAACCGCTGCACCTTGCGGGCGCGGGCGACGGTCAGTTTGTCCTCCTCGGAGAGTTCGTCGATACCCATGATCGCGATGATGTCCTGCAGTTCGTTATAGCGCTGCAGGATCTTCTGCACGCCGCGCGCGACCTCGTAATGCTCCTCGCCGACGACGTCGGGCGAGAGGATG
>CAMJDE010000117.1 GCA_946404295.1 uncultured Clostridia bacterium
ATCTTCGGGATCTATCCCGACGAGAAAAAGCGGTACTACGTGAAGGTCCCGGTCTTCTCGTCGAACAAGATCAAGGGTCTTGACGTCTACCTCTCCCCCGAGATGAAATCGACCGGCGAGGCGATCGGCTACGACAAAAAACTCTCGCGCGCCCTCTACAAGGGACTGCAGGCGTCGGGTATGAAACTGCAGAACTACGGGACGGTCGTGGTGACGCTCGCCGACGAGGACAAAGCCGAGGCGCTGCCCTTGGTGCGCCGCTTCTATCGGCTCGGGTTCAACATCGCGGCGACGGTCGGGACGGCGAAGTTCTTAAAAGAAAACGGCATCCGCACCCACCGCCTCGGCAAGATCTCCGAGGGGAGCAACGAGATCCCCGAACTGATCCGCGCCGGGTTCGTCAGTTACGTCATCAACACGCGGAGCATCACGTCGGGCATCCACAACGAGGACGGCGCGACCATCCGCCGCTGTGCGACCGAGAACGGCGTGACCATCTTCACCTCGCTCGACACGGTCCGGATCGTGGTCGACGTGCTGGAAGAGAGCACGATCCCGGTCTCGACGATCGACGCGGAGTAAAGCGAAAAAACGATAAGAGAACCGCCTCCCGGACAGGGGGGCGGTTCGTTTTTTCGTTCCCATAAGGGGGGGTTACGGGGCAATTCGATAAAGATAGTACCGTTTTTCGTCCTTGCCGAGCCGGACGACGACGCCGAGCGAGAAGAGCAGGAGCAAAAGGGCGGTCGCGTCGTCCCGGTGCATTTTGCCGAGCCGGACGACGTCCGCCGAGGTAAACACGTCGGGCAGGTCGGCGGGGAGAAACGCGAGGTAATCGCGGGGACAGGTCAAGCGCATCTCGGAGACGAGGGCAGTGGGGATCCGCTCGTATCGCATAGCGCCGCGCTTGCGCCCGACCTTGCCCGACCGTACCTTGTAATCGTTGCAGTCGACGAGCGAGAGGATCACCGTCAGGTGCGGATCGGAAAGCAGGTCGCGGATCGAGAGCAGTTCGGGGACTGCGTCGAGGTACTTCCCCGTTTTGGGGCTTTTCCGCTTCTCGGAAAACCCGCCGTCGCCCTCGATCCAGCGCACCGTGCGGACGCGCGGGATCGGGTGAACGACCGTCACGCGGTAGTCGGGGAGAAAGGCGGCGAGTTTCTTTTTCATCCGGTAGAGCCCGGCGGTCTGGATCTCGACGATCTCGTTTTCGCGGCGGACGTCGGCGATATAGCGCCCGGTTCTGACCTCGTGAAAAGCGGGGTCGGGTTCGTAGTAGCGTTTGAAAACGGCGTGCAGCGTCTTCTCCCCCTCGGTGCCGATCCCCTCTTTTTCGTGAACCGTCGAGAGGACAGACGTGCAGGCGAGGGCGAAGCGGTCGGCGTCGTTCACGACGCGAGCCGTGCCGACAGGCGCGCGGCGATCTCGTCGAGGAAGGTCTCGGAATTGACGGCTTTGGCAGTCGTGCCGGGGGTGACGAGCGAAACGAGATCCTTCGTCATAATACCGGCGTTCAGGACGTCCATACAGGCGGCTTCGAGCGCGTCGGCAAAGGAGATCAGATCGGGGAGGGCGTCGAGTTCGCCGCGCTTTCTCAGCGCTCCCGACCAGGCGTAGATGGTCGCCATCGGGTTGGTCGAGGTCTCCTCGCCCTTGAGATAGCGGTAGTAGTGGCGGGTGACGGTGCCGTGCGCCGCCTCGTACTCGAACTTGCCGTCGGGGGAAACCAGCACCGACGTCATCATCGCGAGCGAGCCGAAGGCGGTCGAAACCATATCGCTCATCACGTCGCCGTCGTAGTTCTTGCACGCCCAGATGAAGCCGCCCTCGCTCCGGATGACCCGGGCGACCGCGTCGTCGATCAGGGTGTAGAAGTAGGTGATCCCCGCGTCCTCGAATTGCTTTTTGTATTCGTTCTCGTAGAGTTCGGCGAAGATCAGTTTGAAGGTCTGGTCGTACTGTTTCGAGATGGTGTCCTTGGTCGAGAACCAGAGATCCTGCTTGGTATCGAGGGCGTAGCGGAAGCAGGAGTGCGCGAAGGAGCGGATCGAGTCGTCGCGGTTGTACTGCGCCTGCAATACCCCGCCGCACGCCCCGAAGTCGAAGACCGTCTCGCGGAAAGTTTCGCCGCCCTCGCCCGTAAAGACGAGTTCGGCTTTCCCCGCCCCCGGCACGCGGTACTCGGTCGCGCGGTAGACGTCGCCGTAGGCGTGGCGGGCGATGGTGATCGGCTTTTTCCAACTGCGGACGATCGGGCGGATGCTGTCGAGCAGGATCGGCGCGCGGAACACCGTGCCGTCGAGGACGGCGCGGATGGTGCCGTTCGGCGACTTCCACATCTCGGAGAGGTTGTATTCCTCGACGCGCTGTTTGTTCGGGGTGATGGTCGCGCACTTGACGGCGACGCCCAGTTCCTTCGCGCGGTTCGCGGCGTCGAGGGTGATCTTGTCCTTCGTCCTCTCGCGCTCGGGGAGCCCGAGGTCGAAATACTCGGTCTTGAGATCGACGAAGGGGAGGATCAGTTTTTCCTTGATCCATTTCCAGAGGATGCGCGTCATTTCGTCCCCGTCCATTTCGACGAGGGGGGTTTTCATTCGGATCTGATTCATCACTTTTTCTCTCCGTTGTTCCGGGTGTAGTCGAGCAGACCGCCGGCGAGCAGGATCGCTCTCTGGCGCTCGGTGAAGCGGCAGTCGAGGGTGATCTTCACGCCCTGGGTCTTATCAAAGAGGGTCGCTTCGCCGCTCTCCAGCGCCGCGAACAGACCCGAGAGCGAGAGTACGTCGCCCTGCTCGAGTTTGTCGTAGTCGGCGGGATCGCGGAAGGTGAGGGGCAGGATGCCGGCGTTGATCAGGTTCGCCGCGTGGATGCGGGCAAAGGACTTGGCGACGACGGCGCGCACGCCGAGATAGAGCGGGACCAGCGCCGCGTGTTCGCGCGAACTTCCCTGGCCGTAGTTAACGCCGCCGACGATCACGGTCGAGCCGACCGCCTTCGCCCTCTCCGAGAAGGTCTCGTCGCAGACGGCGAAACAGAACTTCGAGAGATAGGGGATGTTCGAGCGGTACGGCAGGATCTTCGCTCCCGCGGGCATAATGTGGTCGGTCGTGATATTGTCGCCGACCTTCAGGGTCAGGGTCGCGTCGACGGTATCCGAAAGCGGACGGGTGTCCGGAAAGGGTTTGATGTTGGGTCCGCGCCGGACGGTCAGATCTTTCGCCGTTTCGGGGTCGGCGGGGAGCAGAACGGCGCTGTCGTCGATCTTATACTTCTTCGGCAGTTCGATCGGTTCGCAGTCCCCGAGCGCGGCGGGATCGGTGATATATCCGGTCAGGGCAGAGGCGACGGCGACCTCGGGCGAGACGAGGTAGACCCCCGCGTCGCGCGTCCCCGAGCGCCCCTCGAAGTTGCGGTTGAAGGTGCGGAGCGAAACCCCCGCGGAGTTCGGGGAGAAGCCCATACCGATACAGGGTCCGCAGGCGCATTCAAGCAGACGCGCGCCCGAGGCGAGGATATCCGAGAGCGCCCCGCAGTCGGAGAGCATCGAAAGCACCTGTTTCGACCCCGGAGAAACCGACATACTCACGCTGTCGTCGATCTTCTTCCCTTTCAGCATCGAGGCGACCCGGAGCAGGTCGGCGAGACTGGAGTTGGTGCAGGAACCCACGCAGACCTGATCGACCTTGACGTCTTTCAGTTCCGAAACGCGCTTGACGTTGTCGGGGCTGTGCGGGCAGGCGACGAGCGGCTCGAGCGAAGAAAGGTCGATCTCGATGACCCGGTCGTACACGGCGTCGGGGTCGGACGAGAGCGGCGTATAGTCCTCTTCACGCCCCTCGGCGGCAAGGAACGCGCGGGTCACTTCGTCCGAGGGGAAGATCGAGGTGGTCGCGCCGAGTTCGGTCCCCATATTGGTGATCGTGGCACGTTGCGGCACCGAAAGGGTCGAAACCCCCTCTCCTCCCCACTCGATGATCGAACCCACCCCGCCTTTGACCGACAGGATGCGCAGGATCTCGAGCGACACGTCCTTCGCCGATACCCACGGGCGGAGTTTGCCCGAGAGTTTGACGAGAATCATTTTCGGCATCGTGATATAGTAGGCGCCGCCGCCCATCGCGACCGCGACGTCAAGACCGCCCGCGCCCATCGCGAGCATCCCGATCCCGCCGCCCGTCGGCGTGTGGCTGTCCGAGCCGATCAGCGTTTTTCCCGGTTTGCCGAAGCGTTCGAGATGAACCTGATGGCAGATGCCGTTGCCGGGGCGCGAGAAGCGGAGCCCGTACTTTTTGGCGACCGACTGGATGTAGAGGTGGTCGTCGGCGTTCTCAAAGCCCGACTGCAGGGTGTTGTGGTCGATATAGGCGACCGAAAGCTCGGTCTTCACGCGCGGGATGCCGATCGCCTCGAACTCGAGGTACGCCATCGTTCCCGTCGCGTCCTGCGTCAGCGTCTGGTCGATTTTCAGCCCGATCTCCGAGCCGGGGGTCATCTCTCCCGAAAGCAGGTGCGCCTTGATGATCTTTTGTGCGATCGTAAGTCCCATTTTACTCGTTCGTCTCCTTCAGGATGTGTTCCATGGCGTTCCGGATGTGTTCGACCGTGCGGGCGTCCGCGGCGTCGGCGTCGTGCGCGGCGATCGCCTCGTAGATCAGGCGGTGTTCCTGCGCCGACGAGGAGGCGCGGCTGTGGTTGGAGACCGACGCGAGCCGGTACTTCATCACCTTCTTGTGCAGGGGGAGCAAGGCGTCCGAGAGCGCGGTGTTCCCGCTGAACCGGTAGAGCAGAAGGTGGAAGCGGCTGTCCTGCCCTCTGACGTGTTCGGGGTCGTTTTTCGGGACGTAGAACTCCTGCAGTTCGACCGCCTCGCGCAGTTCGGCGAGTTCCTCGGGGGTGATGCGTTTCGCCGCCTCGGCGGACGCGAGCCCCTCGATCCGGAGCCGGATCTCGAAGATGTCGCGCAGATCCTTTTTCGTGACGCCGAGGATCATAATCCCCTTGGTCGTCGTTTCGATGATGTGTTCCTGTTCGAGCCGATGGATCGCCTCGCGGATGGGCGTCCGGCTGACGCCGAGTGCGGAGACGAGGTTCATTTCGGTCAGAACCGTTCCGCGCGGGAACTTGCCCGACAGGATCTCGTTTTCAAGCCGGTCGAACACCTGTTCGGCAAGCGATATCGTTCTGTGTTCCATTCTTTTCTTTCCTCCTTCGGATCAGAGTCGGCGCATTTTGCCGCCCGAGAGCTGCTCGATCTTCTCTTCGAGTTCGGCGGTCGAGAGCGAGGTCTGCCGTCCGTCCTCGTATTCCTTGTCGATCCACTCCTTGAGAGCGGTGACGAGCGGATCGTGCTTGGCGATCGCGTTTTCGCCCGTGAGGTTGTAGTTGCCGTTGATCCAGTAGGCGATGCCGGCAAGCCCCGACGCCTTCCCGATCATGACCGACGCCGGACGGTTCAGGATCTTCGCCGTGTCGAACACGTTGTAGATCTCGTCGTCCTTTAAGAGTCCGTCGGCGTGGATGCCGGCGCGGGTGACGTTGAAGTTCCGCCCGACGAAGGGGGTCATCGGCGGGATCTTGTAGCCGATCTCGCGGGTGAAATACTCGGCAATCTCTGTGATGACGGTGGGATCCATGCCGTCGAGCGAGCCGCGCAGCGACGCGTACTCGAAGACCATTTCCTCAAGCGGGATGTTCCCCGTCCGCTCGCCGATCCCGAGCAGCGAGCAGTTGACGCCGCAGGCACCGTAGAGCCACGCCGTCGCGGCGTTGGCGACCGCCTTGCCGAAATCGTTGTGTCCGTGCCACTCGAGCATCTCGGAGGGGACGTCGGAATAGTGCTGCAGACCGTAGATGATGCCGGGGACGCTGCGCGGGATCGCGACCTCGGGATACGGCACGCCGTAGCCCATCGTATCGCAGGCGCGGATGCGCACCGGGATCCCGGCGTCCTGCGACATCTTCATCAGTTCGTTGACGAACGGGACGACGAAGCCGTAGAAGTCGGCGCGGGTGATGTCCTCGAGGTGGCAGCGCGGCATAACGCCGGCTTCAAACGCGTCGGCGACGGTTTTCAGGTAGTATTCCATACATTGTTTGCGCGTCATCTGCATCTTCTTGAAGATGTGATAGTCGCTGCACGAGACGAGGATGCCCGTCTCGCGGACGCCGAGGTCGCGCACGAGTTTGAAGTCCTCGCGGCTGGCGCGGATCCAGGTCGTGATCTCGGGGAACTTCAGCCCCAGGTCC
>CAMJDE010000118.1 GCA_946404295.1 uncultured Clostridia bacterium
CCGTCATCCCCTCGCGGAAGAGAAAGCGCGTTTCGGGCAGATAGACCAACCCGTCGGGGAGTACGTTTTCCAGCCCCGGCTCCAGTTCGTCGAGGTGCCCTTCGAGCGCGAGGCAATCGACCGAGACCGTGACGGTATCCGCCCCCTCGGGGATCTCCTCCTGATGGTAGGCGTAGTGCTCGTCGACCGTTTCGATCCGCCCGAAGAGCAGGATCCCGCAAACGATCGCCGCGAGCAAAAGGTAGCCCGAAAGAACGGTCAGCCAAATCCGTTTGGTCGGCATAGAATTCCCCCGTCAGCGGCTGCTGTCGTAGTAAGGATACTTGATCCGCTCGGTCTTGATCTTCTCCCAGTTGGAGAAGTCGTTGGCGTCGCCCGTGATCTTGTAGGTGATGAGGTTCCAGTCGCGGGACGCGGTCGTCCGGTTGGCTTTCGCGCCGTTCATGTAGAAATACCGCACGACCTCCTCGTTCTCCCCGATATCGTCGACCGATCTGCCGACGGCGGTATGGTCGAGCCCGAGCGCCTCGAGGATGGTCGGGCAGAGGTTCTCGTGGGAAAGCTGTTTCTGCGAACGCCGCAGGGGGACGGAGGTGTCCGCCCCCGCCGGCTTGATCATCAGGACGGGAACGCGCTCCCCGGTGTCGGGGTCGCCCGTCAGGACGTTTTCGATCTCGCTTGCGTGTTCGAGGTCGGTGATGGTCCCCGTTCTTCCGTGGTCGGCGGTCACGATGAGAGTGGTTTTGTCGTAAAGACCCGCTTCCTTCAGCAGATCGATGTAAATCAGGAGCGTGCCGATATCGCCCCTCGTCTGCTGAAGCAGTCCCTCGCGCTTCCCTTCCTTGTCGGTCGGGAAGGTCGTCCGGTTGCCGGCGGCGTCCATGTAATAGGGTTCGTGCGAACCCGACAGGTGGTAGAACAGGTAGGTCGCCTCGTTATCCCGAACGGTAAGCCCCTGCCGGACGAGGTCGGCGCGGAAGCGGACGTCGTCGCTCGAATAGACGTCGTACTTGGCGTTCGGATCGTCGTAGACGTAGGTGAAATAGTCGTTGGTGTAGTAGTGGAAATAGGGTTTCAGCGCCTCGGGCGTCCAACGGTAGGACGAAAGGATCATCATCGCCGAGAGGATGCGTCCCTTCGGGGGGAGTTTCATCGGCGGCGCGGCGTTCTCCGCCGTGCCGATCAGCCATTCGGCGTTCCCGATCGTATAGGGGACGTCGGTGTAGACCCGCGTCTCGATCCCGCCGTCGCGGAGCGCGGCGAGGAAGGGGGAGGTCTTGAAGGCGTTTTCAAGATGTTCCCGCGGCTTGACCGAATAGTCGGTCCTGACCCCGGTGAGCAGGTAGGCGACCGAGGGATAGGTGCGCGAATAACTCCCGACGAAGTTCTCGTAGAAGGTGAAGCCGCCGAGTTCGCTTTCAAGTTCCGGTTCGGCTTCGAGGATCGCGTCGGCGTACTTGTTGTCGAAGCGGTCGAGCAGAAAGACGATCACGTTGTTGTTTTCCGAGACGTCGTAGATCCCCTCGCGCTTGAGGTAGCCGTTTTGGGAATTGTCGTAGAGCGAATCGGAGGTCAGGAGCATCACGATCAGGGCGACCGTCTGCGCCACGAACAGAAGAGCGGCGAGCCCGCGGGCGGCGTACTTCCAGACCTTCGGGAACAGGTAGTGGACGAGGAACGGAAGCAGGATCAAAACCACCCAGAGAACCAAATTGAGAATGGTCTTCACGCGATAGTCGTGCCAGGCGACGTCGGCGCCGTCGAGGGTGCCGTGGTCGATATTGAACAGGTTGCACTGCAGATACCCGCAGACGAGGAACCCGACCGAGAGCGAAACCAGAGCGTTATGGATCTTGCCGCGGACGAGGGTCAGGATCGCGCCGAGAACGGCGAAGACGCCGAGCGCGAGCAGGATCAGCGGCGGGGTCAGCGCCCCGATCCCGAACGGAAGAAAACTGTTGTTCTTGACGAAAACCTCGAGCGGCTGAAAGAAGCAGAAGGTATAGGCGATGGCGAACGAGACGGGAAGAGCGTTCAGAAGACGCCCCTTCCAGTTCCGCTTGTCGCGCCACAGGAAAGCCAGTTTTTCCCCCGCGGTCGCCGGACGCTTCTTCTTTTCCGGGGCGGGGGTCGGATTGGTTTTTTCGGTTACGTTTTCCATCGGGGAGAGGTCCTCACTTCACAGTATTCTCGAGTATTATATCATTTTACGCGCGAAATGTAAAGAGTGAAACGGAAAAAAGTGTTTCGCGCGAGGCGTTTGAACGAAAAAAATGAAAAAACGGTTGACAAGCGTTCAATGATGTGGTACAATCGGGGATGTTTGAACGCTCCGGGCGGACAACGCCGTTTTTTTGAACGAATGCCGGAGCAGGTGAAAGGAAACGAAAAATGCTGACCGAAAAAGAGTTTGCCATCCTGACCGCTCTGGAGGCGGCGAAGCGTCCGCTCTCGCAGCGCGCCATCGCCGCGGGGGCGAAGATCTCGCTCGGCATCGTCAACAAGACGATGACGGCGCTCGCCGAAAACGGGCTGATCGAAAACGGGACCATCTCGGAAAAGGGGCTTTCCGCCCTCGAACCCTACCGGGTGAAGCGCGCCGTCGTCCTTGCCGCCGGGTTCGGCTCGCGGCTGGTACCCATCACGCTGAACACCCCGAAGCCGCTGGTCCGCGTCAAGGGGAAACGCATTATCGACTCGCTCCTCGACGCGCTGATCTCGGTCGGGATCGAGGAGATCTACGTCGTGCGCGGCTACCTCGGCGAGCAGTTCAACCAACTGCTTCCGAAATATCCGAACCTCGTCTTTATCGACAACCCGCTCTATATGGAGGCGAACAACATCAGTTCCGCGCTCGTCGCGCGGCATTTCCTCGAAAACGCCTATATCTGCGAGGCGGATCTCCTGCTCTACAATCCCGCCCTGATCACGAAATACCAGTACCGCTCGAACTACCTCGGGATCCCGATGGAGCGCACCGACGACTGGTGCCTTGAAACCAAGCGCGGGATCGTCACCAAGATCGGGATCGGGGGGATCAACTGCCACCAGATCGTCGGAATCTCCTACTGGAACAAGGAGGACGGCGCGCGGCTCGGACGGCACATCGAGGAGGACTTCAACGCGCCGGGCGGCAAGGAACGCTTCTGGGATCAGGTCGCGCTCGAGAACCATATCGGCGACTACAAGATCGGAGTGCGCGACTGCTCCTTCGACGACATCTGCGAGATCGACACCTTCGCCGAACTGCAGAAACTCGACGAGACCTACCGCGTCAAGTGACCCGTTCCCCGGGAGGGGGCGGTTTGAAAAAAGCGAGCGCCGACCGTCAAAAAACGGTCGGCGCGATTTTTCGTTTTCGGGGGTCAGAGGGCGGCTTCGATCGCCGCGAGGAACGGGGGAAACTCCTCGAAGGCGGGCAGGTCGGGGTTGTCCGCTTTGATCTTCTCGGTCGAGCGGAAGAGGAATCCGGCTTTGCTCGCGCGGATCATACCGAGGTCGTTGAAACTGTCGCCCGCGGCGATCGTATCGAACCCGATCGACTGCAGGGCGCGGACGGTCGAGAGTTTTGAGTTGGCGATCCGCATTCTGTAACCGGTGATCGCGCCGTCCGGTGAGACCTCAAGCGAGTTGCAGAAGAGGGTCGGCATCCCGAGTTTTTCCATCAGGGGGGCGGCGAACTGCTCGAAGGTGTCCGAGAGGATCAGGACCTGCGTCTTTTTGCGCAGGGCGTCGAGGAACTCCTTGGCGCCGGGGAACGGATCGATCCCCGCGATGACCGCCTGGATCTCGCGGAGCCCGAGCCCGTGTTCCTTTAAGATCGCGAGACGGAACTTCATCAGTTTGTCGTAGTCGGGCTCGTCGCGGGTCGTGCGTTTCAGTTCGTCGATCCCGGTCGCCCGCGAAAAGGCGATCCAGATCTCGGGGACGAGCACCCCTTCCATGTCAAGGCATACGATGTTCAACGTGGTTTCTCCTTTGGTCTTGGTCTGTTATTCACTCCGTTTCCGGAGATTTTAACCTTTGTTGAGAGCGCGGGCGAGCAGGGCTTCCCTGTCGTTTTCGACCTCGCCCGTCGCCGCGAGATTCAAAAGGCGCATAAGGATCTCGCCCCGCTCCCTTGCGGGGATCGCCGAAAGGTCGTCCCCGCGGACGGCGAGCTCCGCGAGCGCGGTCGGGCGCCCGGTCGCGAGGAAGTCGGAGAGCGCGCGTTCGGTTTTTGCGGTCGGGCGTCCGAGGGCGGCGGCAAGCGCGATCGCGTCGCGCGCGGTGGGCTCGCCGAAGGCGACGAGGAAGAGCCCGGCTTCGGGGAGCGTAGACGGCAGCCCCGCCGCAAGAGCGGCGACGGCAAGGGCGGCGCGGCGCTCGCTCTTTTTATCGGTTTTCAGCGAGCGGAAGAGCGCGGCGGTCGCGTCGGCGCCGAGCGGCGACGAGAGCGCGGCGAGCGAAAGGACGGGATCGGACGAAAGCCGGGCGGCGGCTTCCGCCGCGTCGGGATAGCGGTCGCCGAGGGAAGCGAGGGCGGGGACGGCGGCGAAGAGTACGTCGCGGTACGCGGCGAGCACGCCGCGGGAAAAGCCGCCCGCGAGCAGTTTGAAGAGTTCCTCGCGGATCCGTTCGGGCGAGACCCGCCGGACGGTCGGCGCGAGCCGGCGAAGGGCGGCGGCGGTGTTTTTCTCGATCGTGAAACCGAGGGTCGCCGAGAAGCGCAGCGCCCGCAGGATGCGGAGAGCGTCCTCCGAAAAGCGTTTTTCGGGGTCCCCGACGGCGCGGATCACGCGCGCGGCGAGGTCGGCTTGTCCGTCGAAGGGATCGAAAAGTCCCGCGTCGGGCGCGTACGCCATCGCGTTGACGGTGAAGTCGCGGCGGCGCAGATCCTCCTCAAGCGAGGTGGTGAAGGTCACGCCGTCGGGGTGTCTGCCGTCCGAATAGTCCCCGTCGACGCGGTAGGTCGTCACCTCGTAGGAATCGCCGTCCGAAAGGACGGTCAGCGTGCCGTGCGCGATCCCCGTTTCGATCACGCGGAAGCCGTCGAAAACCCGCTTCATCTCGGCGGGCGAGGCGGGGGTCGTCAGGTCGTAGTCGTGCGGCTCGACCGCGCGGCAGAGGTCGCGGACACACCCGCCGACAAGATAACTCGGGTAGCCGCAAGACGCGAGCCGTTCCATCACGGCAAGACAGCTCGCGGGGATCCGAAAGTCCAATCCGTCCCCCTCCTTTCGGCGTTTTTTCCAGTATAGCACACAATCCCCGTCAAATCAAGTTCTTTTCGCCCCGCCGGGGGCTTTTTTTCGTTTTTTCCCGAAAAACCGTTGCGGTTTTCGCCGCCGTATGCTATACTGTTCGGAGAAAATACGCGGAGGGTCGATATGACGATCAGAGAAGAGTCGCTGAAAGCGCACGAAGAATGGGGCGGGAAGATCGAGGTCGTCTCGCGGGTGAAGATCAACGACCGACACGATCTGTCGGTCGCGTACACGCCGGGGGTGGCGGAGCCCTGCCTCGCCATTGAAAAGAATCCCGAACTCTCCTATTCCCTGACGCGCCGCTCCAACCTGGTGGCGGTGATCACCGACGGGACGGCGGTGCTCGGGCTCGGCGACATCGGTCCCGAAGCCGGGATGCCGGTGATGGAGGGCAAGTGCGCGCTCTTCAAGGAGTTCGCCGACGTGGACGCCTTTCCGCTCTGCGTGAAAACCAAGGACGTCGACGAACTGGTCAAAACCATCTACCGTATCTCGGGCTCCTTCGGCGGGATCAACCTCGAGGACATCTCGGCGCCCCGCTGCTTCGAGGTGGAGCGGAGATTACAGGAGATCTGCGACGTCCCCGTCTTTCACGACGATCAGCACGGCACCGCCGTCGTCGTCGGCGCGGCGCTGCTGAACGCCCTGAAGGTCGCGGGCAAGAAGATCGAAGAGGTCAGATGCGTCATCAACGGCGCGGGCTCCGCCGGGATCGCGATCGGGCGGCATCTGCTCCGGCTGGGGCTCGGCGAACTGATCCTCGTCGACCGGGCGGGCGTCGTCGAAAAGGACGAGGCGTGGCTGAACCCGGCGCAGCGAGAGATGGCGCAGATCACGAATCCGCGCGGGCTGCGCGGTACGCTCTCCGACGCGGCGAAGGGCGCCGACGTCCTGATCGGCGTGTCGGCTCCCGGGGTCTTTACCCCCGCGATCATCGGTTCGATGGCGCGCGATCCCATCGTCTTTCCGATGGCG
>CAMJDE010000119.1 GCA_946404295.1 uncultured Clostridia bacterium
CGCCGGGAGCGGAACGGTCCTTTCGCCCGGCTCGATCCTCTCGCCCGACGTCCTCTCCGAGATCCTTGCGGAGAACGGCTACCGCCGGGTCGACACGGTCGAGAGCGCCGGGCAGTTCGCCCGGCGCGGCGGGATCGTCGACGTCTTTCCGGGCGGGGAACCCGCCCCCCTGCGTCTTGATTTCTTCGGCGACGAGGTGGACCGCGTCTGCCGCTTCGATCCCCTGACCCAGAGGATCACCGAAACGGTTTCGGACCCCTTCACGCTGCTGCCCGCCCGCGAGATCCTGCCCACCCCCGACGCGCTTGCCAAGGTGCGCGAGGTGGTAAAGGCGGAACTCGCGAAACTCCCCGCGCCGACCCGGACGGGGAAGGGCAAGACCTTTGCCGCCGACCCCGACGCCGACGCCAAACTCCACGCCCGCGAGGTCTACGCCGCGGAGCTTTCCGCGCTCGAAGGCGGGACCGACCTCTCCTTCCTTGACAAATATCTGCCGCTCGTCTGCCCCGACGCGTCCACCCTCCCCGACTTCCTTTCGGGGAAGGGGCATCCCCTGATCTTCCTGCTTGGGACGAACGAGGTGCGCGAGCGTTTCGAGGGGCAGTCCGCCCTCGTGCTTGAAACGCTGAAAAACCTGCTGGATTCGGGCTTGATGGTCGGAAAATACGCGATCACCCCGCCCACCGTCGCCGCGCTCGACCGCCTGCTCTCGTCGGCGGTCCCGGTCCACGTCAACCCCTTCGGCGGCGGGATCGGCGCGACGCGCCTCGCCGGGCTCTTCGGCTTCCGTTGTCGCCGCACGGTGTCCTACGCCGGGCGGTTCGAGATGCTTTCGGAGGAGGTCGGTTCCTTCCTTGCGGGCGGTTACCGCATCCTGCTTCTCGCGGGCTCCGACGCCGAAGCCGACGCGCTCGCGGAGTCGCTTCGCGAACGCGATCTGCCCGCCCGCCGCGCCGGGTCCGACGCGATCCCCGACGCCGAAACGGTCCCCGCGGGGGTGATCACCGTCGGGGTCGGGACCGTCTCTTCGGGCTACGAACTGATGAACGCGCGGATCGCGGTGCTGACCACCCGCACCGACGAGGAACGCGCCGAAGCCGTCCGCAAACGGCAGCAGAAGCCCCGTCACAAGGCGGCGGCGGGAAAGCGGATCCTCTCCTACGCCGACCTCTCCGAGGGCGACTACGTCGTTCACGCCAATTACGGTATCGGTATCTTCGAGGGGATCGAGACCATGACGGTCGCCGGGGCGACCCGCGACTATATCGCGATCCGCTACGCGGGGACCGACAAACTGTTTCTTCCCGCCGAACGGCTCGAGATGATCTCGCGCTATATCGGCGCGAAATCCGAGGACGGAACGGTCAGACTGTCCCGCCTCGGCGGCCCCGAATGGGGCAAAGCGAAGGCGAAAGCCAAGACGGCTGCGAAGGAAATGGCGAAGGAACTGATCGACCTTTACGCCCGCCGCCAGCGCCGCCCCGGCTTCTCGTTCTCGCCCGACTGCGAGATGGAACGCGAGTTCGCCGACGCCTTCGAGTTCGAGGAGACCGAGTCGCAGACCGAGGCGATCCGGGAGATCAAATCCGATATGCTCCGCCCCGTGCCGATGGATCGGCTGCTCTGCGGGGACGTCGGATACGGCAAGACCGAGGTTGCCCTTCGCGCCGCCTTCAAGGCGATCGTGTCGGGCAAGCAGGTCGCGATTCTCGTTCCGACCACCATCCTCGCGCTCCAGCACTACCAGACCGCGCTCTCGCGGATGCGGGGCTTCCCCGTGACGGTCGAAATGCTCTCGCGCTTCCGCACCCCGAAGGAAACGGCGGCGATCCTCCGCCGTCTCAAACGCGGCGAGATCGACCTGATCGTCGGGACGCACGCCCTGCTCGGCGCGAACGTCTCTTTTCGCGATCTCGGATTGCTCGTCGTCGACGAGGAACAGCGGTTCGGCGTCGCGCAGAAGGAAAAACTGAAGAAACTCGCCTCCGACGTCGACGTCCTTACCCTGACCGCCACGCCCATCCCGCGCACCCTGAATATGGCGATGAGCGGTATCCGCGATATGTCGATCCTCGACGAGGCGCCGGGCGACCGCCATCCCGTCGAGACCTTCGTCCTCGCGCACGACGACGTCGTGATCGGCGAGGCGATGAGACGGGAACTGTCGCGCGGCGGGCAGGTGCTCTACCTTTACAACAAGATCGACGACATCGATATCGTTGCCGGGCGCGTCAAACGGATGCTGCCCGAGGCGCGGGTCGCCTACGCCCACGGGCGGATGGACAAGGACGAACTCGAGGACATCTGGCAGTCGCTCGTCCGCGGCGAGATTGATATTCTGGTCTGCACCACCATCGTCGAGACCGGGGTCGACCTCCCGAACGCCAACACGCTGATCATCGAGAACGCCGATCGGATGGGGCTCTCGCAGCTTCACCAGATCAGAGGCCGCGTCGGGCGGAGCAGCCGCCACGCCTACGCCTATTTCACCTTCCGCCCCGGCAAGGCGCTCTCCGAGATCGCGGTCAAGCGGCTTTCCGCCATCCGGGAGTACGCCGAGTTCGGCGCGGGCTTCAAGATCGCGCTCCGCGACCTCGAGATCCGCGGGGCGGGGAATCTGCTCGGCGCCGAACAGCACGGGCACATCGATCAGGTCGGCTACGACCTCTATATCCGGCTCCTGAACGAGGCGATCCTCGAGGAGCAGGGGAAGGTCGCTCCCGCGATCAGCGAGGCGAAGATCGAGTACCCCGATTCGGCGCACATCCCCTCGTCCTATATCCCGCTTTCGGCGCACCGGATGGAGATGTATAAGAAGATCTCCCTGATCCAGACCGAGGACGACCAGAACGACGTTCTCTCGGAGTTCCGCGAACGCTTCGGCGAACCGCCGCGGGAGACCCGGCGTCTGCTCTGGCTCTCGCTGCTCCGTGCCGCCGCCTCGCGCATAGGTCTTGCGCGCGTCGAGTTCAGGGGGCGGGAGGTCAAGTTCGTCACCCGCGGCGTCGGCGACCTCTCGGTCTGGGCGGTCGTGTTTTCCGAACGGCAGGGGCTCCGCTTCGGCGGCGGGCGCAGCGACGCCGGCGTGTTTCTCAAACTCGCGGGCGGCGAGGACGGAAGCGAGGCGGCGACCCGCGTCCTGCTCCTCTACGAAGAGAAAAAGAAAGAACTACACCCCGACGGGGAAGAAACGGGAGGCAAATGATGAACGGAACGACAACCCCGACCTCGACCGACCGCGGCAGCCGGATCTTCATTTCGGTCGTGCTCGCGCTGCTTTGCGCCCTGATCCTTTCGGCTGTCGTCGTGCCTCTCGCGGTTTTTCGCTCGCGCGGCGAGGTGATGGTCTCCTACGGGAGCGTGACCGTCCGGCGCGATCTCTACCTGTATTGGCTCTCGGCGTGTAAATACGACTACCTGAAAGATCAGATCCGCGCCGGGATCGACGCGACCGATACCCCCGCCTACTGGAACGGGACGACTCCCGACGGGATCACCCGCGCCGAGGACGTGCGCGCGAAGGCGGACGCGTGGATCAAACGCGTCGTGTTCTCCGCCGCCTGCTTCGAGGAGGAGGGGGGCGTTCTGAACGAGAAGCAGAGCGCCGACCTCGCGGGGGCGTACGAACGTCTTTTGCAGTACGAACTATCCGATAAGAAGGCGTTCGACGCAGCGGCGAAGCCGCTCGGATTCCGCTACTCGACCGTCCGCCGCGCTCTCTTCTGGCAGACCGAGGGCGAGATCTACGTCAGTCCGCTCAGCGACGACGGATTTGCCGCCTTCTGCGCCCTCGCCGAAAGCGAGGTCGAGATCCGGAGCGCCGCGTCGAAAATCGACGTTGCGTCGATCGGTACCGACGCGCGGCTTTACAGCCCCGCTTTCTTGCCGTAAACGAAAGGAGAACGTAGTTTGAAATGCCTGATCCTCGCGGCGGGATACGCCACCCGGCTCTACCCGCTGACCGAAAATTACCCGAAACCCCTCCTCAAAGTGGGGGATAAGACCATCCTCGACCACCTGCTCGACGACCTCGCCGGGACCGGGGAGATCGACGGCTACGTCGTGATCTCCAATCATAAGTTTGCCCCGCACTTCAACGAATGGGCGGAAAAGAACCCCCTTCCGATCACCGTCCTCGACGACGGAACGACGACCAACGAGGGACGGCTGGGCGCCGTGCGCGACGTGGCGTTCGCGATCCGCGAACTCTCGCTCGACGACGAATTGCTGGTCGTCGCGGGCGACAACCTGCTCGACTTTTCGCTTTCGCGGTTTCTTACCTACTTCCGGGGGAAGGGCGCCTCGTCGGTACTTCGCTACTACGAGCCGGCGATCGAACGGCTGAAAAAGTGCGGCGTGCTCGAGATCGACGGAACCGACCGCATCCTCTCGATGCGGGAGAAGCCCGCCGAACCGAAGTCGCATTGGTGCTGTCCGCCCTTCTACTGCTTTACGCGGGAGGACGCCGGGCGCTTTGACGAGGGGATCCTTGCGGGCTGCGGCGTCGACGCGCCGGGCAGTTTCATCGCGTGGCTCTCTTCGGTCTCCCCGGTCTACGCGATGGAGATGCCGGGCAGCCGCTACGACATCGGCGACCTGAAAAGTTACGAAGAAGTTCAGAAAAAATACAGGGGGATCACGAAATGATCGCACCGAATCTCACGCTTGACAACCAGACGATCCTCGTGACCGGCGCCGCCGGCTTTATCGGCGCGAACCTCGCGCGGGGGCTGATCGAAACCGAAAAAGGCGTCACCGTCGTCGGCTTCGACAACGTCAACGACTACTACGACGTCGGGATCAAGGAGTCGCGGCTCCGCGAGATCGAAAAGACGGCGGCGGCGCACCCCGCCAACCGCTGGATCTTCATCCGCGGCGACCTCGCCGACGCGGCCGCCGTCGACGCGCTCTTCCGGGAATACCGTCCGGGCGTGGTCGTCAATTTAGCCGCGCAGGCGGGCGTCCGCTACTCGATCGACCATCCCGACGTGTATCTTTCGAGCAACGTGATCGGCTTTTATAATATCCTCGAGGCGTGCCGCCGCTATCCCGTGTCGCACCTCGTCTACGCCTCCTCGTCCTCGGTCTACGGCTCGAACAGAAAGGTGCCGTATTCGACCGACGACAAGGTCGACGATCCCGTTTCGCTCTACGCCGCGACCAAGAAATCGAACGAACTGTTCGCCCACGCCTACGCGAAACTCTACAACATTCCGTCAACCGGGCTCCGCTTCTTCACGGTCTACGGACCCGCGGGGCGCCCCGATATGGCGTATTTCGGCTTCACCGACAAACTCGTCCGGGGGGAGAAGATCAGGATCTTCAACTACGGGAACTGCAAGCGTGATTTCACCTACGTCGACGACGTCGTCGAGGGGATCCGCCGCGTCACGGTGCGCGCCCCCGAAAAGAAAAACGGCGAGGACGGGCTTCCGATCCCGCCCGTCCGGCTCTACAACATCGGGAACAGCCACCCAGAAAACCTGCTTGACTTCGTTTCGATTTTGCAGGAAGAGCTGATCCGCGCGGGCGTGCTTCCCGCCGACTACGATTTCGACTCTCACAAGGAACTCGTTCCGATGCAGCCGGGCGACGTCCCGACCACTTTCGCCGACACGACCCCGCTCGAAACCGATACCGGATTCCGCCCTCACACCCCGCTCCGCGACGGGCTTCGCCGCTTCGCCGAGTGGTACCGGGCGTATTACCTGAAATAATCCGAAAAAAACCGATCTTCCGCCCCGCAAAGGGCGGGGGATCGGTTCTCGCATAGTCCGCATTCAAACGAAAGGAGGAACCCGCCGTGACCTACGCCGACCGCCTGCACCCCTCGACGGTCTTTCTGTTCTATCTCTCGATTCTGGTTCTCACCATGACGGCGACCCATCCCGCGGCTCTCCTCCCGTTGTTCGTTTGCGCGGTCCTTCTGACCGCCGTGCAGATCGGGTGGAAGCGGACGCTCTTCGGCGTGCCGCTCGCCCTGCTTCTGCTGCTCTCCGTCGCCGCGATCAACCTGTTTCTCGTCCACCGGGGCGTCCGGATCCTGTTCTTCCTCAACGGCAGACCCGTCACGCTTGAAGCGGGATTTTCGGGACTCTGTTCGGGCGTGATGATCCTTTCGGTCATTCTCTTCTCGGCGTGCCTGACCCGCTCGCTTCCCGCCGACCGGATGCTCTCGCTGTTTGCGCGTCGGCTTCC
>CAMJDE010000120.1 GCA_946404295.1 uncultured Clostridia bacterium
GAGGGGATGACGGCGTTCGACCTGCTCCTGAAAGCCGAGCGCCCCGCCCGGCTTACGATCGATTACCGACGGGTATTCGGCGGCACTTACTACGTCTCGTCGATCAACTCGCTCGCCGAGTTTTCGGCGGGCGGCGAATCGGGCTGGATCGTCCTCGTCAACGGGGTCTTCATCGACCGGAGCGCGTCCGCCGTGACGCTTTCTCCCGGGGATAAGGTCGAATGGCGCTACACCGTCTTCTACGGCGACGTCCTGCCCCCCGAACTGCAAACCGAATGAAACCGAAAGGAACCGACTATGATCCGTTTTGACGAAAAGAACGCGACCTTCACCCTCGAGGGAAAGGGCTTTTCCTACGTGATGGGCGTCGTGGACGGCGTACTCGAGCACCGGTATTTCGGCGCGCCGATCCACGCGGACGACGATCTTTCGCTCTTCCGGGGCGAGGCGGCGACCTCGTTTGAAGCGCGCGTGCCGGGAAAGAAAAGTCAGAACCAGATCCTCCTCGAAGCCCCCGCCTACGGGAGAGGGGACTATCGCGAACCGATGTTTCTTCTGCGGGGCGAGGAGGGCGAAACGACGCTCGATCTGACCTACGCGGGCTATCGGATCATCCGGGATCACAAACTCGACGGGCTGCCGACCTCGTTCGGGGGCGAGACGCTCTGCGTGACGCTCTCCGACTCGGTGCGCGGCGTCTCGGTCGAACTCTTCTACACCGTCTTCGACGATTGCCCCGCCGTCGCTCGTTCGGCGCGGATCACCAATACCGGGGCGGGGAAGATTACGCTTCTGCGCGCCTATTCCGCCGCCCTCGACCTGCCCGACAACGGGTATGAACTGATCACGCTCCACGGCGCGTGGGCGCGGGAGCGCGAACCCGAACGCACCCCCGTCCCGCACGGCGTGCTGTCGGTCGATTCCAAACGCGTCAGCAGTTCGGCGCCGCTCAATCCCTTCGCCGCGCTCGTCACCCGGACGACCTGCGAGGAGGCGGGGGACGCCTACGGCGTCGCGCTGGTCTACTCCTCGTCTTGGAAGATCGCCTGCGAGGGGGCGCAGAACGGCACGACCCGGCTGACGGGCGGGATCAACGATTTCGCCTTCCGCAAGACGCTTGCCCCCGGCGAGCGATTCGATACGCCCGAGGCGGTCTTCGTCTATTCCGACGAGGGGCTGGGCGGGCTCTCGCGCGCCTTCCACGACTACGCCCGCGGGCATATCGTCAACCCCGCGTTCGTCCGTCGCCCCCGCCCGATCGTCGTCAACAACTGGGAGGCGACCTACTTCGATTTCGACTACGAGCGGCTCTACCCGATCATCGACGCCGCAGAGGGGACGGGCATCGACACCTTCGTCCTCGACGACGGCTGGTTCGGGCGCCGCGATAACGACTCCGCCGGGCTCGGCGACTGGAGCGTCAATCTCCAAAAACTCCCCGAGGGACTCGCTCCGCTGATCGACCGCTGCCACGCGCGCGGGCTGAAGTTCGGGCTCTGGTTCGAGCCCGAGATGGTCAACCCCGATTCCGACCTCTACCGCGCCCACCCCGACTGGGCGATCTCCTGTCCCGGCTACGAACCGCTGCTCTCGCGGCGGCAGCTCGTGCTCGATATCACCCGCCCCGAGGTGCGCGACCATATCGTCGCGGCGGTCAACCGCGTACTTTCCGAGAACGCGATCGACTACGTGAAATGGGACAGCAACCGCAACGTCGGCGAACTGTTTTCATCCGCTTCCGACGCGTGTGACCGCGAGTGCTTCGCGCATCGGTACGCGCTCGGGCTCTACGATCTCTTCGACCGTATCGTGCTCGCCAATCCGAACGTCTTTTTCGAGGGATGCTCGGGCGGCGGCTCGCGCTTCGATTTCGGGATGCTCTACTATTTCCCGCAGATCTGGACGTCGGACGACACCGACGCCGGGATGCGCTGCCGGATCCAGTACGGGACTTCGCTCCTCTACCCCCTGTCGGCGATGTCCTGCCACGTCTCGGTCTGCCCGAACCACCAGAACGGGCGCACCACCCCCTTCGCCACCCGCTGCGCCGTCGCGCATCTCGGGGCGACCGGGTACGAACTCGACCTCTCGCGCCTCCCCGAGGAGGAGCGGGCGGCGATCAAAGAGCAGAACGAACTCTTCCGCCGCGACGAGGATCTGATCCTTTCGGGCGACCTGTACCGCGTCGCCGACCCGTTTGCGGGCAAGGCGTTCGGGTTCCTCGTCGTCGCGAAGGACAAGTCGAAGGCAGCCTTCACGCTCGTCCGGCTCTTCGGCGAGACCAACGCCGAACGGCTGATCCCGCGCCTGCCGGGGCTGGATCCCGACGCCGCCTACCGCGTCGAGGAGACCGGGGAGATCCTCCACGGCGACACGCTCGCGCGGACGGGGCTCCCGAACGAGTTTACGAAATGGGGCGACTTCACCGCCGCCGTTTATCACCTCACGCGTCTTTGATCCCCCGCCGTTTTTAAGACCGCAGAAAATATCACGACCGGGGAACCCCCGGGAAAGAGAGGACAAAAAATGCTGAAAGTCGAAAGAATCTCGGTTATGAACTTCGAGAACGCCATCCGCGGCGCGCGCAACCCCCTGAACAGTTGGGACCGCTACGACAGCCGGGTCGAACCCGACGGGACCTTCGTTCTCGGGCCGAACGACCTTTCGCTCGCCCGTCGGCTCGCGAAGGCGGGCTCCGACCACCGCAAGTTCCTCCGTCAGGTTCTCGTCTCGATGGATATCACGGGTCCCCTCTATTGGTGGAAGGAGTTTGACACCTATAAGGTCGGCACCGTCGCCAACTCGACCAGCACGATGCACAAGATCCACGCCAAGCCCTTCGGGCGCGAGGACTTCTCCTGCGACGGAATGAGCGACGCGGGGCTCGCCGTGCTGGATCAGATCATTTCGTATCTTGAGGCGGCGCGGCTGCGCTTCGTCGAGACGAAGGACCGGCAGGATTGGCTCGATATGATCCAACTGCTCCCCGAGAGTTACAACCAGCTCCGCACGGTCACCCTCAACTACGAGGTGCTGATCAATATGTACTACGCCCGGCGCTCGCACAAACTGACCGAGTGGCATACGCTCTGCGACGCGATCAAGTCGCTCCCCTACGCCTCCGAACTGATCCTCGTGCGCGAGGAGAACGCCGACTGAAAAGCCGACCGTCCCCGACGCACGACCCCGAACGAAAGGATGCACCCAAATGAAAGACGGCTTTCTGATCGTCGGCGCGCTGAACCCGAAGGCGCGCGTCTGTGATCCCGACGCGAACGCGAAAGAACTCGTCTCGCTTGCCCATACGGCGGCGGAGGCGGGGGTTTCGGTGCTCGCGACCCCGGAACTCGCCCTGACGACTGCGACGGCGGGCGACCTCTACCGCTCGTCCTGCCTCGATTCCGCTGTCGAGGGGGCGCTCCGCGCCTATCTCGACGGGACGGCGGATCTCGATCTGCTCTCCTTCGTCGGACTCCCCGTCGTCCTCGCGGGAAAACTCTATAACGCCGCCGCCGTCGCCTTCCGCGGACGGCTGCTCGGACTCGTGCCGAAGAGCGCGGCGGGCGGGGTCTTTTCCCCCGCGCCCGACGAGAACCGGGTCGTCTCCTACGCCGGAGAGACCTGCCTTTTCGGCACGCGTCAACTCTTTACCTGCGTCGGCTCGCCGCGCCTGACGGTCGCCTGCGAGATCGGGGACGACCTGGCTCTCCCCGTGCCGCCGTCGACGGGACACGCCGCCGCCGGAGCGACCCTGATCGTAAATCTCGCGGCGGATCCCGAAACGGTCGGTCGGGCGGATCTTCGCCGGAACCTCGTCGCGCTCCACTCTCTGCGCGCCGCGTGCGCCTACGTTTACGCCGGGGCGGGAGAGGGTGAGAGCGGCACCGACCTCGTTTTCTCGGGTCACGGTCTTGTCGCCTCGACGGGGAAGATCCTCGCCGAAAACGAGCCTTTCTCCGACGCGCCGCTCCTTTGTGCGACCGTCGACCTCGACCGGGTCCTCTCCGAACGGCTCTCCACTCCGGCGGCGCCGATTTCGGGGATCTACGACAAGGTGGCGTTTGATCTCCACGAGGTCGCGATCCCGACCCCCATCGTCCCCCGTCTGCCCTTCGTCCCCTCCGACCCCGCCGAACTGAAACGCCGCTGCGACCTGATCCTCTCGATCCAGTCGCGGGCGCTTGCCGGGCGCATGGAGCGGGCGTATGCGAAACGCGCCGTGATCGGCGTGTCGGGCGGGCTGGATTCGACCCTCGCGCTGCTCGTATCGGTCTTTGCCGTCGATCGGCTGGGGCTTCCGCGTACGGCGGTGCACGCCGTCACGATGCCGGGCTTCGGCACCACGACCCGCACGCGCGGCAACGCCGAAAAACTCGCCGAGGCGCTCGGCGCGACCTTCTCCGAGATCTCGATCAAGGGGGCGGTCGAACGCCACTTTGCCGATATCGGACACGATCCGAAGAACACGAACGCCGTCTACGAGAACGCCCAGGCGCGCGAGCGCACGCAGGTCCTGATGGATCTGGCGAACGGGGAAGAGGGGCTGGTCGTCGGGACGGGCGACCTCTCGGAACTCTCGCTCGGATGGGCGACCTATAACGGCGACCATATGTCGATGTACGGGGTCAACGCCGGCGTGCCGAAAACGCTGATGCGCCACCTCGTCGCCGCCGTCGCCGCCGAGTACGAAAAGAAGGGCGAAACGAAGGCCGCCGCCGTTCTGCGCGACGTTCTCGCCACTCCGGTCAGCCCCGAACTCCTCCCGCCCGAAAACGGCGAGATCGCGCAAAAGACCGAGGGGATCGTCGGTCCCTACGAACTGCACGACTTCTTCCTCTGGTACGCGGTGCGGTACGGCTTCGCGCCGGGCAAGATCCTGCGGCTCGCCGCCGCCGCCTTCGCCCCCGACTACGGGCTCGACGTGATCTACGGGTGGGAAAAGATCTTTTTCCGCCGCTTCTTCGCCCAGCAGTTCAAGCGGTCGTGCGCGGCGGACGGACCGAAGATCGGTTCGCTCTCGCTCTCTCCGCGCGGCGGCTTTTCAATGCCGAGCGACGCGGGAAGCGAGGCGTGGATCCGTGACCTCGACGCGCGCTACGCCGAACTCGGGGGGCGCAAATGACCGATCTGAACGAACTGTTTAAAAAGATCTTCTCGGGCAAAAAAGAAGCGCCCCTGCCGCCCGTCGAATGGCTGGTCGTCGGGCTCGGAAACCCGGGCGACAAGTATCGCGGAACGCGGCACAACGCCGGATTTATCGCGATCGACCTGATCGCCGAAAAGGCGGGGGTCAAGCTCGACCGCGCCGCCTGTCGGGGGCTCTCCGGGCGGGGTTCGCTCGGCGGACACGGCGTCCTGTTCCTCAAACCCGAGACCTTTATGAACCTCTCTGGCGAGTCGGTGCGCGAGGCGGCGGCGTTCTACAAGATCCCCCCCGAACGCGTCCTCGTCCTCTGCGACGATATCTCGTTTGAACCCGGTCGCGTCCGCATCCGCCGGAGCGGTTCGCACGGCGGGCACAACGGGTTGAAGAATATCACCGAACTGCTCGGAAGCGAGGCGTTTCCGAGGATCCGGATCGGCGTGGGGCAAAAACCCCACCCCGAATACGACCTCGTCGACTGGGTGCTCGGCAAACTGCCCGAAGAGGATCTGAAGAAGATCACCGCCCGCGCCGCCGACTTTTTCGACGCCGCGACCCTGATCGTGTCGGGTGAGATCGACCAAGCGATGAACCGCTATTCCCATTAAGATATAAGGACGACCCATGCAAAAGATCACCAATCCGATCCGTCTGGACAGGGAGTTCCGGGGAGCGACGCTTACGCTCTCGGAGACGGTCGCGGCGAAAACGCCGCTCCCGATCGTCGTCAACGGTCTGTCCGGCGGGGCGGCGGACGCCTTCCTTGCCGAGGCGATCCGGGATCACCGCGCCGACCCATCGCGTCGCCCCGCGCTCGTGTTCGCACGGGACGAGAGCGAAGCGATCCGGATCGCGGCGATGCTCACGGACGCGTCGCTTCGCGCCGCCGTCTATCCCGCGCGCGAGTTCTGCCTGCATCATATGACTGCCTCTCACGATCTTGAACGTGAGCGGCTTTCCGTGTTGTACCGGGCGCTGTCGGGCGAGTTCGACGCCGTCGTCACCACCCCCTTCGCCGCCCTGCAGCCGACCGTCTCCGCCGA
>CAMJDE010000121.1 GCA_946404295.1 uncultured Clostridia bacterium
ACATTTGAAACCGTTTTCGGCAAAAGCAATCTGTTCCCCTATTGCGCTGCTTGTTCTCTTCTGCGTTCTTTTCGCGCTCTGCAGTTGCGGACCAATATTCGGATACAAGCACGAACCCTATCCGGTTGACTTCCCGAAAACAAAATGGGTATGTCGGGAAATGGATTTGGTATTGTACACGTTCGACGTTTCCGAAAAAATGATCGGGACCTATACGGTCAACGGTGAAGAGTATCGTGTAGAGGCGCTCTTTGAAAAGTACAGCAAAGGATTTAATTTGTATTTCTATTTGGATGATTCCGAAGTTGAAACGCTCAAAAGCAGTAAAACGATTGATAAAGGCAAAGCCGCAGTCGGTTATTATTCTGCGCAACATCATTATGATGAAAAAGCCGAAACGATTGTTTGCACGAAGAAAAACTATAAACTTGCAGACGGTTCCACCCTTCCCGAAACGATACCCGATACGCTGACCTTTGATAAGGAAGGCGTGATTGCAGAAACTCCGACGAAACGCTGGGTTGCCGAAGGGGTGGATCTGTATCTTTATTCTTATGACGACGCGGATTTTTATTTTGAGGGGGAATTAACGATCGACGGAGAAACAAAAACCGTGCAAGCGCTCGAGATCCGTCAAACCGGCTATTTCGAGATGTATGCGAACAAAAATACTCTGATCAGCGATATGGTTTTTGAAATAACCGACGATCAAATAATCATAACGGTTTTGTGTAACAGTGAAAAGGTTTACAGTTGTCGTTTTAATCAATCCTGTGCAGTAGCATATAAGGACCTCGAACTGTTTAATGATTTTCGAGATTTGGGAACGATTACTCTTCGCTCGGTTCCCGTAGAATAAAAGGAACATGACCGTGCAGAATGCGTTTACATTCAGTTGCTTCACGGGCTTGACGAGTGCAGCGATGAGGACGAATAATCAGCAGGGCGAGTTGTTTCGGCAGCTCGCCTTTGCTATGCCCTCTGACGAACGGAAATGCCCCTCACAGCCGTCAGAGCCTGCGGAGCGGAAAACTAACCGCCGAAAAGAAACAGCCCTGAGAAATGCTTGTGCAAATCTCAGGGCTTGTCTGTTATTCAGTTCCAATAGAGTGCCAGCCGATTACGGCGCGAGCCATAATGATAATATCAGCTTATGCGGAACGGAAATCAGGTGCGCCATTAGGCTAAGGCTAATTGGGTAATCCCACATAACCGCAGGCTTCGATCATATTTTGTCCTTCATCAGACAACAACCATTCAACGAGCTTACCAACATTTTCATTTTGATTATCCTTACGATACACGGCATAGAAATTGGCACAGATCGGATAAGAGCCGTTTCGTATGTTCTCAGCATTTGGATATATCCCGTCAACAGCTAACATTTTTACATTGTCATCTGCTACCATACCTGAAAGATAGTATCGGAAAGAATAGCCAATTGCTCCGCCAAATATGGACAACGGTTGTCGGGAGGTCAGCATATTGCCATCCATAAATATATCCATCATCGTTTGACTGCCGGAGCCTTCTACCCTGGTCAACGGATTGATCATTCTTGAAGCACCGCCGACATCTTTCCAGTTTGTAATCTCTCCTCTATATATAGAACGAATCTGTTCAGTTGCAAGTCCGTCAACAGGATTATCTTTGTTTACAAAGAATACAAATGCTTCTAAGCCAATCGGCACGATTTCAAGCTCAACACCCTTATCCTTAGCAGACTGCATTTGCCCTGTCGAGGGGTGAGCCGTAAAAAACAGATCAACAGAGCCGTCAACAAGAGCATCAAATCCTCTGATCGTATTTTGATACTGCATCACGCTGTCAGCAGCAAAATTCTCGCCATAGTAATTATCATCAGAAAATGCTCCGCCCTCATAGGTAACTGAACCTTCGGGATAACAATTTTCAATTACTGATGCGTAAACGGGTACGAGAGCCGCTGCGCCGTCCAATACGGGCAAATCATCGCTATTTTGAAATTTCAATGATGAACCTGTTCTTGCAAGCTCTGATGTATCCTCAAAGGGTAGAAATTTTGCCACATCAACCATTTTAAGCTGATTCGTACCACTAAAATTATTAGCAAGGCGGCTTGTGATTGTTATGTATAGAAAGGCATTTACCGCTACAAACAGAAGAATTGTACCTAATATAGCGATTATCTTCTTCACAGCCACAACTCCCTTGCAATAAATTGTATGATTGAGGAATTTTGATAGGCAAAGCAGATATAAACACAGTGAGCAATAGTAGCTATCAATCCGAGCAGAGCCACTGTAATCAGTATTCTTATATATTTACGGACACTCATATTACATACTCCTCATGACAAGTATTGCAAGAATGCTTAAAAGAACACCAATCACTACCAATAATCCTATAATCACCATACTGATGATAAACATCACGGTATACTTTTTGTTCCTATTTCGCCCTTCTCTTTTAGAAACTATTCCGTCCCTAATGAACAAAACAATAGAAACAATCACAAATACAACAACTCCAATTGTGATCGCCCAGCCGACAATCTGTATTAAAATATCCATTGATAATCTCCTTTCCTCCTGCTTGGGCTTTCTTATATTATACCACATTTTGAAGGTTTTGGCACGATTAAATCTGTGGTACCCTAAGAATCGCTCTCAGAGGTCGCTTTGAATATCATTGCTGCTGATACCTGTAATGCAGGCACAACATCATCTGATTTGTCCCCCAAAGGAATTTCATCCTAGAGCCATGTTTTGAATGAGCATTTCCCTGAGAATTTAGGACGCTTGATGATTAGTTCCAAAAAGACATCCTCGGTCAATTCTTCAGAAGTGCGAACATTCTGCACAAAGCTATTCAAATACAATATCAGTCCAGCTCGATAAGAGCAGATGATCTCATGCAGTCCCTTATTGTCGCCCGCAAGGAAACGGCGGTAGCTACTTTCACCGTTATCCATGTGGGGGATTCCTCCTCTCAGGGGCGTTTCTTACCCCTCTACTTATTAGTACCATTTTTAATTGGGATCTCGAAGTGTTTTTTGAAAAATAATCTGTCGCTCAGTGAAGTCTGTGAAGTCTGTACAAATATTATAGCACAAAGTTGGTCGAATTGCAATATTTAATCAATCCTGTGCAGTAGCATATAAGGACCTCGAACAGTTTAATGTTTTTCGAGATTTGGGAACGATTACCTTCCATCCTACTCCAATAGAATAATTCTCAATTAAAAAACGTTGTTTCTCCGCACTCGGAAACGGGTGCGGAGATTCTTTGCGCCACCGGAGCGTCGGCTTTTAACGGCTTGCAAAAAACGGTCGCTTCAGGCGCCCGTTGCGACATCTTTTTCCCACCCTTCGGCATAGAATGGTTCTGCGGGACAGACCATAGGGGAAAGGGGGGAAGCGGGGTGCCGGTCGTTTATATCGACGTACTGTTTCTGGTCAACTTTTCCGCCGACTATCTCGTCCTTCTCACGGTCGGGAAACTGCGGCGACTCCGCCTGCGCCGCGGGCGGCTGATCTGCGGGGCGCTGTTTGGCGGGCTCTACGCTCTGCCTGCCTTCATTTGGATCCCGACCTATCCGCTCCTTCTTCTGTCGGTTTTGCTCTCGGGGGCGGCGATGGCGCTCGTCGGACTGGGGTTTCCGGGGTGGCGGCGGTTTCTTTCGTGCTTGCTTCTATTATATCTCGTTTCGTTTCTCTACGGCGGGGCGATCTCGGTTCTGTTCTCGCTCTTCGTGCGCCTGTTCGGGCGGCTCCGACCGACGGGCGACGTCGGGGGAAAGGTGCTTGTATTTCTCGTCCTGTTCCTGCTTTCCGGGATGTTCACCGCGCTGTCGCGGCGGCTCCGCGCGGGCGGCGCGCCGCGCGAGATCGGCTGTCGGATCACGGTGGGCGAAAAGACGCGCCATCTGACCCTGATGACCGATTCGGGGTGCCTTTTGCGCGAACCGATGACGGGGCGGGCGGTCGTTTTGCTCTCGGCGAAGGCGGCGGAGGCTCTCGTGCCTTCTGTGCTTCTATCGACCGAGGAGGGGATCGAACCGATCCTCGCCTACGAGGAAAAGAAACGCTACTACCTGATCCCGTATCAGACCGTATCGGGAAAGCGGCTGATGCACGGGTACCGCCCCGACCTGTGCCTTCTCGGGGAAGGTCGGCGGGTACGCGAAGAGCCGATCCTGATCGGGGTGGTCAGGGACGGGCACGGGATTCCCGAGGGCTGCGACGGCATCGTCTCCGCGGAGATCGCGGGGGCGTAAAAAACGAAAGGAGAACGGTTATGGGGCTTTTTCAATTCATTCGGGGACTGTTTTCCCGCCTGTTCGGGTCGGAGGAGGTCTTTTACATCAACGGGGCGGACGTTCTGCCGCCCCCTCTCTCGCAAGAGGAAGAGCAGGAGGCGATCCGGCTCTCCAAAAGCGATCCCGCGATGAAAAGCCGCTTGATCGAACACAATCTGCGGTTGGTCGTTTTCATCGCCAAGAAGTTCGACGCGACGGGCGTGCCGATCGAGGATCTGATCTCGATCGGGACGATGGGGCTGATGAAGGCGATCTCGACCTTCACGACCGAGAAGAACGTCAAACTCGCGACCTACGCCTCGCGCTGCATCGAGAACGAGATCCTGATGTTCCTGCGCAAGACCGCGGGACAGAAACGCGAGGTCAGTTTCGACGAACCGCTGAACGTCGACTGGGACGGGAACGAACTTTTGCTCTCGGACGTCCTCGGCAGCGACGCCGACGTGGTCTGCCGTCCGATCGAGGAACGCGAGGAGCGAACGCTGGTCCGGCGCTCGGTCGCCGCGCTCGGGGAACGCGAACGGACCATCGTCGAGTTGCGCTACGGTCTTTCGGGCGGGCGGGAATTGACCCAGAAGGAGGTCGCCGACAAACTCGGCATTTCGCAGTCCTACATATCGCGCCTCGAAAAGAAGATCATGGCGGAGCTGCGCGAGGCGATCGCGGGGAAAATCTAAATAATTGAGGTTTTTTTGAAAAAAGGGTTGCAATTTGAAAAACGGTATGATATAATACTCCCGATTTTTATGTGAAGGAGAGGTGTCTCAAATGAAGAAGGGCTTGCATCCGGAATATAAAGAAGTCACGATCAAATGCGCTTGCGGTGAGACCGTCGTTACCCATTCCACGAAGGGGGATATGACCGTCGATATCTGCTCCAAGTGTCATCCGTTCTTCACCGGCAAACAGAAGTTCGTTGACGCGGGCGGTCGCGTGGATAAGTTCAAGCGGCGTCTTGCGATGGCGAACAACAACAAGTAAACCGGGGAATTGACTTTCTTGACGGGGCTGTCCGATGGGCGAACCGATATTCCGGATCTTGACGCGACGCGTCGAACCGGGGTCGGGTTGCAGTCGGACGCCCCGTTTTCCGTTCTTCCGACCGCAAAAGGAAAGGAGACAGTATGACCGAAAAGAAACAGATACAAAGAGACGCCGTGATCGTCGGGATGGCGGAGAGGGGCGGGGAACTCCCCGCGCTCGAACGCTCGCTTGACGAACTGACACGGCTTCTCGACACGGCGGGCAGCAGCGTCTTTGCCCGCGTCACGCAGATCAAGGACGCCCCCGACCCCCGCACGCTGATCGGCGCGGGAAAGGTCCGGGAGATCCGCGAACTCTGCGAAAACAACGGGATCTCGCTCGTCGTTTTCGACGGCGAACTTTCCCCGGCGCAGATCCGCAACCTCGAGGACGACCTCGGCGGCGACGTCGTCGTGATCGACCGCAGTATGCTGATCCTCGATATCTTCGCGCTCCACGCCGTCTCGGGCGAGGGAAAACTGCAGGTCGAACTCGCCCAACTCCGCTACACCGCGCCGCGCCTCGTCGGTCACGGAACCGAAATGTCGCGGCTGGGCGGCGGGATCGGCACGCGCGGACCCGGCGAATCGAAACTCGAAACCGACCGTCGGCACGTGCGGGAACGGATCGCCTCGCTCGAACGACAGCTCGACGAACTCGAAAACAACCGCGCCGTGATGCGCGCCGCGCGCGATCGGAGCGGTCATCTGAAGGTCGCGCTGGTCGGTTACACCAACGCCGGAAAATCGACCCTCCTGAACCGTCTGACCGACGCGGGGGTGCTTGCCGAGAACAAACTGTTTGCAACGCTCGACCCGACC
>CAMJDE010000122.1 GCA_946404295.1 uncultured Clostridia bacterium
CCCCGAGATCTACCCCGTTTTGAAGCAGAAATTGATCTGCTTCTTCGACGCATTGATCGATCAGATCAACTGCTTTAATAATCCTTGAGTAATCAAAGTTTGTGCTGATCCCCCGGCAAACCCATTTAGATTTGATTGTTTCAGCAGATAGAACGCAAAGCTATAAGTAATCTTTGCCGTATCGCAGGTCATAATTAAAGTATTGTCAGTCGCGTTAAAGTCGGAGGCACAATAAACGACGGATTTCAGACTCCGCTTCTATGCGTTAATGCTTTTTTCCAGCTTTGCGATTGTAAGAAGAATATCGTCAAACGTCGGCTTTTCCCCGAAAATCATATTCTGCATATGGGCATAATCTTCTTTCAGTTTCGGGACGTTGTACTCCGGTGGCATCAAGCGCAACGTCCCGCGCTTGGCAAGATCATAGCGCGCCCACGGGCAACGGTAGAACTTGTCCTTGAAAGTGACGACGCGGGAGAGCAGTTCGTTATCGGCAAGCGCGCGATGCTTAACCGGAGAATTCATCATACAGAAAAGATCGTAATAATGCCTGGAGTACCGTGCGGGAAGCGGACGGCTTTCGTCACGGAACGCCTCGCGGTGCAGGATCGTAACCTTTTCCCAGAAAGTCCGTTCAGGCAGAACCGTCAGGATTCGGGTAGACGGCTGCTCAAACACTCGCCCATAGTATTCCGCCGAGTAAGAAGTAATTGTCTGTTCTGCTGCCGGCGTCCACGCGGCAAGCGCCCCGATCTCAAGCCGAATCTCCTGCAGAATCGCAGTGTCGGAAAAACTGTTCGGATAGATAAACCTCACCGTTTGTCCATCCTGCGGATCAAGATCGCATCGTACCGGAAGCGCCAGTTCTTCCGACAGATCCCGCTTGATCGCCGGGAGAAACTCGGCGCCGAAGAAAGCTTTGGCGCGTTCATTTGCTTCTTTATTGAAAGCGTCCTGCTTGGTGTTGCTGCGTTCTGCCCAGGGTTCGTCTTTTTTGTAGCCGAGAACGCGCCAGTCGAGGATCAGATCAATATCTTCCGAAAAGCGTTTGATCAAGTCGTACGCCTTGGAGAGACTGGTTCCGCCTTTAAACGCCAGATTGTTTTTCCACGCGGAGCGGTGGAACAGATAATCCAACAAGAAGCAGACCCAAAAATCCTTCTCGACGACCGCCTCGCTGATTCCCATTTTCGCAGCGGTATTGCGAAAGAGCGCCTCACGTTCTTTGGCTTCAATGACGGCAATTCTTCTCATTATATCACCTGCAAATCGATTTGATGATCTCAAAAATCCACGCCGTTGCGTATTGCGCTTCTTTTTTCATTGCCTCTCGTTCAGCGGACGTTGTTTCGCTTTTAATCTTCTCGATCATTCCATCGTCAATACGCTCTTTCCCAAGCGTTTTCAGTGCCTGAATGACCAAGGCGGTTTTTGGCGACAGTTTGGATATTTCTTTGTTCGTCGTGCGCTTGAATCGGATCGTCGTATTCTCGTAAGAATACTCTTTGTATGCTCCGTCGCTGACGTAGGACCAAACGACCGGAACCTGTGTAGAGAGGCCGAGCAAATTCAGCGCCGTGTCTCCGCACGGAACGATCGTCCAACCGAAATTTCTTGCGATCGCGTGCGCAACCAGATCGGGCGATGGCGCGATCGTTTCACCAAGCAATGTGCTGAAAGCCGGCTTGTAGTACACCCCTCGCATGACGCGGGAGATCGTTTTTTCACTTGAAAGGCGCTCCAGGCAAATGCTGATCCTTTTGGTTTCCGCAACGTCGGCAAAATCGGACGCGACGAAAACGGAGCCGTTCGGCGCGGCTTGAATTCTTTTGTTTGTTTCTTGTAAATAATTCGGTCTGCTCATCATACACCTCGTGGAAAATAGTATACACTTTTTTCTCCGAAATGTCAAGCGTTTTTTCTTTTTTTAAATTGGTCGTTTTTTCGCAAGAAAAGACCGCTCCGCTATTGCAAAACGGGGGCGGAGTGTGCTATAATGGACGCAAACGCGGGGGCAGCCCCGCAAAAAGAACGAGGTGGAACGAAATGGCAGAGTGGACGCCGATCCTGAAGGACGCCGATTGCGTCAAAAAATACCCGAAACCGATCCTGACGAAGGACGATATCCCCTACGAGGCGGGCTTCATTTTCAACGCCGGGGTGGCGAAGGTCGGCGGCAAATACGTGATGGTTTTCCGCGACGACTACGGCGCGACCGAGGCGGAATACCTCGCGAAGGAGAAATCGATCACAAAGACGGCGGTCGGGGTCGCTGTCAGCGACAACGGGATCGACGGCTGGAAGGTCGCCGAAAAGCCGATCCTGCACTACGATTTCACCGATAAAAAGGCGGTCGTCAACCTCGCGGGCGGACCGCTCCACGCACCCGACGTCTTCCGGCTCTACGACCCGCGGATCAGCGTGATCGACGGGAAACTCTACCTCTGTCTCGCAATGGACACCGCCCACGGCGTCCGCGGCTGCATCGCGCGGCTCTCGGACGATCTCAAAACCGTCGAGATCATCAGCGCGTCGGCGCCCGACAACCGCAATATGGTACTCTTCGGCGAGAAGATCGACGGCTACTACTACCGGCTCGAACGCCCCTTCCCCGTCTACAGCCGCGGGGGCAAGGACCGCTTCGACGTCTGGATCTCGCGCTCGCCCGACCTCCGGTTCTGGGGCGATTCCGAACTGCTCCTCGCCGTTGAAAACGTCCCCTTCGCCAACGATAAGGTGGGACCCGCCGCCCCGCCGATCAAGACCGAAGCCGGCTGGCTGACCCTCTTCCACGCCGTCGACAAAGAACCGACGGGACGCGGGCAAAAGAACTGGGACACCTGGTGGAACAAACGCTACACCGCCGGGATCATGCTCCTCGATCTCAAAAACCCCTATAAGATCCTCGGGATGAGCAAGACCCCCCTGATCGCGCCGACCCTCCCCTGGGAGACCGACGAGGGCTTCCGCACCAACGTCATCTTCCCCGGCGGCATGATCGCAGAGGACGACGGCACGGTCAAGATCTACTACGGCGCGTCCGACACCGTCGAGTGCCTCGCCACGACCACCGTCGACGCCCTCCTCGCCCTCTGCACCGAGAAACCGTAAATAATCCAACCCCCGCGGGCAAAACCCGCGGGGCTTTTTTCGCGGCGTTTCATCCCGCGCGACGCCGTTCGTTCGGGACCCGAACGGCGCGGCGCGGAGTGACTTTTGAAAAACCGCTTGACAAATGATCTGCGCGGATGCTATAATATCCCTCGCCCGCCGGACGGCGGGCAAGATCGGGAGCATAGCTCAGTTGGGAGAGCATCTGCCTTACAAGCAGAGGGTCAGAGGTTCGAGCCCTCTTGTTCCCACCAAAACGGGCGCGTCACCCCTTACGGGTGGCGTGCCCGTTTTGACGAGAACTGCGATACTCGAACCTCTCGTATTTGCGCAGTTTCTGCGCAAATACTCAATTCCCGCCATCCGAAAAAGCTGTCCTTTCCCCAAAAGCAGGGTGGGAATTGGGAGGTAGTGCCGCTTGCGGCACGCCGAGCCCTCTTCTCGGATCTTTTCGTCACCCCTTGCGGGTGGCGCGCCCTCTTGACGTGAACTGCGCGTTCCCGAACCTCCCGGATCACGCGATCTTTCGTACCGGTCGCCGTCGCGCGGTCGGGTGACAAACGGCTATGAAAAAAGCGTAAGAAAAAAGTGAAAAAAAGGTCTTTAGACCTTGATAATTATTTTCGTTTGTTGTATAATTATTTGGAATATGCCAAACGGACACGAAAAGAGAGGTATCCCCATGATTTCACAAATGCTGCAACGCCTGAACGAGTTTGATCCCGAGATCGCCTCCGCCGTCGAAGCGGAGTTCAACCGCCAAAGAAACGGGATCGAGCTGATCGCGTCGGAGAACTTCGTCTCCGAGCCGGTCCTGCTCGCCGCCGGGACCATCCTGACGAACAAGTACGCCGAGGGTTATCCCGCCCACCGCTACTACGGCGGGTGCGAGAAGGTCGACGTCGTCGAGAACCTCGCGATCGAGCGGGCGAAAAAGCTCTTCGGCTGCGGCTTCGCGAACGTCCAGCCGCACAGCGGTTCGCAGGCGAACACCGCCGTTTACGTCGCGCTGCTTCAGCACGGCGACACGGTGCTCGGAATGTCGCTTTCCGACGGGGGACACCTCACGCACGGAAGCCCGGTCAACCTCTCGGGCAAATACTACAACTTCGTCCCCTACGGGGTCGACGCGACGACGCACCGGATCGACTACGACAAGGTCGAGCAGCTCGCGAAAGAGAAGCAGCCGAAATTGATCGTGGCGGGCGCGTCGGCGTATCCGCGGGTCATCGATTTCGAGCGGCTCGCCGCGATCGCGCACGGCGTCGGGGCGTACCTGATGGTCGATATGGCGCACATCGCGGGGCTGGTCGCCGCGGGGCTCCATCCCTCTCCCCTGCCCTACGCCGACGTCGTGACGACGACGACCCACAAGACCCTGCGCGGTCCGCGCGGCGGTCTGATCCTCACCAACAACGAAGAGATCGCGAAGAAGATCAACAAGGCGATCTTCCCGGGGATCCAGGGCGGTCCTCTGCTCCACATCATCGCGGCGAAAGCCGTCTGCTTCGGCGAGGCGCTGAAGCCCGCCTTCGTCACCTACCAGAAACAGATCGTCGCAAACGCCAAGACGCTTGCCGAACAGTTCCTTTCCGAGGGCTTTGAACTCGTGTCGGGCGGCACGGACAACCACCTGATGCTCCTCGATCTCCGTCCCTTCGGGATCACCGGGCGCGAACTCGAGGTCCGGCTCGACGAGGTGCACATCACGGTCAACAAGAACGCCATCCCGAACGATCCCGAGAAACCCACCGTCACCAGTGGCATCCGGGTCGGGACCCCCGCCGTCACCTCGCGCGGCATGAAGGAAGCCGAAATGAAGAAGATCGGGCACCTGATCGCCCTGACCGCCGCCGACTTCGAGAAGAACGCCGACGACGTGCGCGAAGAGGTCGCGGATCTGTGCCGCCGCTTCCCGCTCTATGCCGACCTCTGACGCAGCCGCGCTGGTCGCGCTGCTCGCCGAACGGAACCTCACCCTCTCGACGGCGGAGTCCTGCACCGGGGGGATGATCGCCTCGGCGATCGTCGACGTCCCTGGCGCCAGCGCCGTCTTCCCCGGCGGAGCCGTCACCTACGCGGAGACGGTCAAGACCTCGCTTCTCGGTGTGCCGGAGGACGTCATCCGCGAGCGCGGAGTCGTCAGCCGTGACGTCGCCGCCTTGATGGCGGAGGGCGCGCGCCGCCGCTTCGATACCGCCGTCGCCGTCTCGACGACCGGGGTCGCGGGTCCCGGCGGGGGAACCCCCGAAGCGCCCGTCGGACGGGTCTTTATCGGGATCGCGACCGCGAGCAAAACCGTCGTTTTCCGCGAGGATATCCCGGGCGACCGAGAGGCGATCCGGCGCGGAGCGACCGAGCGAGCGATCCGCTATCTTTGCGCCTGCCTGACCGACATTACGAACGATTGACACACGGTTCCTCCCGGAACCGACAAAGAAAGGAAGCCGAATATGAAAAAGTTCAGAAGAATCGGCGTATTGACCTCGGGCGGCGACGCCCCCGGCATGAACGCGGCCATCCGCGCCGTCACGCGCACCGCGATCGCCCACGGCGTCGAAGTGATGGGGATCTACCGCGGCTACAGCGGACTGATCGACGGAGATATCAAACAGCTCGGTATCCGCGACGTCTCGAACTGCATCAACCACGGCGGCACGATGCTCTATTCCGATCGCTGCCCCGAGTTCAAGACCGAGGCGGGTATGGCGAAAGCCGTCGAAACCTGTAAAAAACTCGAGATCGACGGGATCGTCGCCATCGGCGGCGACGGCACGTTCCGCGGGGCGACCGACCTGACCAACCACGGGATCCCCTGCGTCGGGCTGCCCGGAACGATCGACAACGACATCACCTCGACCGATCTTTCGATCGGGTTCGATACCGCCATGAACACCGTGATCGAGATGGTCGACCGC
>CAMJDE010000123.1 GCA_946404295.1 uncultured Clostridia bacterium
GTTTCCGCGACCACGGTCGCGGCGACTACGGCGCCGACGACGACGGCGCCGACGACGACGGCGCCGACAACGACCGCGCCGACGACGACCGCGGCGCCCGAGCCCCCCGAAGTCCAAGCGGCGGTCCCGAAACTGGCAAACGAGGTGAAGGCGCCTCAACCGGGCGACGACCCGCGCGCCCTCTCGGGGATCGAGAACGTGATGCGGATCGCTTACGTTCTCCAGCACGCAAAGAATTACTCGGTGGACGGACGGGGAACCGTTAAGACGAAGATCGGGTCGGGCATCTTTTCCTACACCTACACGCAGAACGTCGAGGTCTACAAGGACTACGCCGACGGCGTGATGATCGAGATCGATATTGCCGACAGCACGCTCGTCAGCAACGCGTGGCAGATCTGTTACGTCGGGGATACGGCGCTCTCGCGCGAGCCCTCGTCGGACAACAGCAGCAGCTGGAAAGGGAGAAGCACCCCGTGGAAGTCGGGCGCCCCCGCGACCTACACCCGCTCCGACTACCGTTCGCAGTACGGACTATTCGGTTTTGAACTCACCAACTACGTCCTGAATACGGGGACCGTTACGAAGTGGTCGGCGGTCACGGAAAACCCGGACGGCAGTTTCACGCAGACGATCGAACCCGACCTCACCGGATCGACCGGGGATTGTATCCGACGGATGCGGTCGATGGGCGGGCTCTCCGCCGATCCGAAGTTCAAGAAGTCGTCGATCACGGTGACCTTCGACGACGCCTGGCGGATCCTTTCCATGACGGTCAAAGAGACCTATTCCGCCAAGATGTCGGGGATCAGCGCGGACAACTGCGAGGCGGAGACGACCTACGTCTACGCTTACGGCAACGCCGACGTGTCGGATTACGCCGCGTTCTTCGCCCGTTACGTCAAGTAAAACAAAAAAGAACGGAGCCCGTCGCTCCGTTCTTTTTTGCGGTCAGATACCGAGATATTTTTCTCTCGCCTCGTCGCGCAGGCGACCCGTGAAATGCAGGGCAACGATCAACTGAACGAGCGACAGGACGAGCGGCACCATCCAGAACCAGTCGATCCGCGAGATCAGCACCAGGCGGACCGTTTCGCCCTCGGAACCGACGACCTTCGTCATCCGCTCGAAGAGGATGACGAGAAAGGCGGAGAGGGAAGTGAGGATCGAGGCAACGAGGAAGAGGAGGTTTTCGCGTCCGAGCGAGCGTTCGATCTCCTCGGTCTGCCGCCGTAGCCCCGCCGTGCCGACCGAGAGCGGGATCAGACGCGAAAGGACCCCGAAGAGCAGGAACGCCGTCGCGATCGAGAGCGCGGCTTCGACCCCGCCCGAGACGGTGAGAAAGAGATAGAGCCGCTTTGCGCCCGGGTCGCCGATCGAGAGCGCCTCGATGCCGTACTGATCGTAAAAGAGCGTCGAAAGGATCGTCGTGACGGTCGAAACGGCGGCGTAGACCCCCGCGCAGGCGGCGCATTTGCCGACGCGGACGCCGTTGAAGCGGCGCCGGAGGAAGAGCAGGGAAACGATCAGGAGAACGGCGGAGAAGAGGTCGGGCAGGACGTTCACCCGGTCGAAGATCACGTCGATCCCGAGCGCGACCGAAACGGCGAACAGCAGGAAGAAGATGCGAAGCCCGTCGACGGTGTGCAGCGCGTTCACGCGGTCACAGTCGGCTTCGTAGCGTTCCGAGATCAGCCGATCGGCGTTTCCCGCCCGCGAGAGCCGCGAGAAATAGCGGCAGAAAACGACGAAGAGCCAGATCCCGAACGCGAGGACGATCAGCGCCGCCCCGACGGCGAGGAACGGGTAGAGCGAGAGCCAGAAGCGCACGCCGCCCGACGAGGCGTCGCCGGGATTGACCGGGACGAGGGCAAGTTCGGGCAGGCACGAGCCCGCCTCGCGCACGAAGAAAAAGACGACGGTCAGGCGCTCGAGCGTCTCGGGCTTGATCCGTCCGACCGGGGCGATCGCCTCGGGGCAGTCGAAGCGTTCGCCGAAGTAGAAGAAGGCGCTCCAGAAATATCCCACCGCCGGGACGAGACAGATCAGGTCGACGATCGCGTACCCGATCGAGAAGACCGCGATGATCGACCGCTGCGACGAGTCGCCCGCGTAGATCGTCATCATGGCGAACAGCGCCGGATAGCGCGAGAGCGAGACCCAGAAGTAGGTTTTCAGTTTGTCTTTCAGTTCTCCGAAGTAGGGAAGGACCTCCGCCGCGTCGAAGAGCGCCGAGAGGATCAGGGTGCAGCCGATGAAATCGGGGAGAAGGTCGAAGAGGTTGATCGACGGGGTGAACAGGAGAAAGAGCCCGACCAGCATCCGCTTGACGGGCAGCTTATTCTGCCGACGGTAGAAGGGACGGACCGAAACGTCAGTCATCTTTCGGATCCTCCTCTGTTTTTTTCTTTTTCTCCTTTGCCGGGGAAGAGGGCTTGCCGTTTCCCTCGTCCGGCAGTACGATATCGGTATAAAAGCCGAAGAGAACGGCGAAGCCGATGATCGCGACGACGAATCCGACCACCACCATCGGAACGTACATCCGGGCGAGGAAGGGCTCGAGTTTTTCGCCGAGATCAAGATTGAAAAACGCAAAAAGGAACCAGTAGATGCAGGCGACCGTCCTGAAGAAGAAGGCGCGCCCCGAAAGCCGGGGAAGCCGGACCTCGTTCGCGAGCGAGATCATCCCGGATCCGAGATAGAAATGGAAGAGCAGGACCAGAAGGCACAGCGCCGCCGAAACGGCGGAGGTCAGGAGGTCGGGGATCGGCGCCCCCGCCGCCCGCGCCCCGGCAAGCCCCGCGGCGACGAGACCGAAAAGGGCGAGCGCGAGATCGGCCCGGAACGCTCCCCGGAGCCCGCTGTTCCAGATCTTCAGTTTGCGAAGCCCGAACAGGCAGACGATCGCCGACACCGGGATCGTATAGACCGGAACGACGGTGTTCAGGTAGAAAACGTAACCGATCAGAAGGATACCGAAGCCCATAGCGTCAACCCTTGTTTACCGAACCGCCGCCCGTAAGACCGCAGCAGTTCTTGTATTTCAGCCCGCTTCCGCAGGGGCATTTGTCGTTGGGACCGACCTTCTTGTCCTGACGGCGGATGGTTTCGCCCGCCTGCCGGACGGTCGTCTTTTTGCCCGTCCCGGCAAATCCGGCGACGGTGGGGTTCGCCACCTGCACGCGCCTCGTCGCCGCCTCGGTCGGCACGGCGGCAAGCAGCATCCGCACGGTGCCGTTGCGGATATCCTCGACCATATCGTCGAAGAGGTCCGCGCCCGCGATCCGGTATTCGCTGATCGGGCTTCTCTGCGCGTAGCTGTTGAGCCCGACGGTGTCCTTGAGGTCGTCCATCGCGTCGATGTGCTCCATCCAGCGCGAATCGACGTTGCGGAGCAGGATGACCCGCTCGACCTCACGCAGCATTTCGGCGCCGAAGAGCCCCTCTTTCGAGGCGTAGATCTTCATCGCCCGGTCGGTCAGCGTCTCGGTCAACTCCTCACGCGACGGGATCTTTCCGATCTCAAAGCGGAGCGCGTCGGGCGGGAGCAGGAAGCCGAGGTATTCGGCGTTCAGCCCGGCAAGGTCCCATTCGGCGGGATCCTCGCCGACCGTGTACTTCGCCACGTTCGACGCGATCGACTCGCGGATCATATTCTCCATCGTTTCGTGGAGGTCCTTGCCGTCCAGCACCTCGCGCCGCTGACCGTAGATCAGTTTGCGCTGCTGGTTCATCACGTCGTCGTATTCGAGCACGTTCTTCCGGCGGGCGAAGTTCTGCGCCTCGATCCGCTTCTGCGCGTTCTCGATCGACCCGGAAAGCAGCCCCGAGTTGATGGGCGTGTATTCGTCAAGACCCAGCCGCGCGACGAGTCCCCCGATCCGATCGGTGCCGAACAGCCGCATCAGGTCGTCCTCGAGCGAGAGGAAGAAGCGCGATTCGCCCGGGTCGCCCTGACGGCCGCTTCGTCCGCGAAGCTGATTGTCGATCCGGCGGCTCTCGTGCCGCTCGGTGCCGAGGATAAAGAGCCCCCCGGCGGCTCTGACCCGCTCGGCTTCGGGGCGGATCTCCTCCTTGTATTTCTCTTCCAGTTCGCGGAAGATCCGGCGCGCCTCCAGCCGTTCGGGATCGTCGGTCACGGCAAACCCCGTCGCGTCGGAGATCCGGTCGTCGGTATATCCGAGGCGACGCATCTCGTTTTTCGCCATAAATTCGGCGTTGCCGCCGAGCTGGATATCGGTTCCGCGTCCCGCCATGTTGGTCGAGATGGTGACGGCGCCCTCTTTGCCCGCCTGCGCGACGATCTCTGCTTCGCGGGCGTGATGCCGCGCGTTCAGAACGACGTGCTTGATCCCGTTCATGTTCAGGATGTGCGAGAGTTCCTCGGACTTCTCGATCGAGACGGTACCGACCAGGATCGGCTGACCCTTCTCGTGGCACGCCTTGATCTGCTCGACGATCGCGTGATACTTGCCCTTGATCGTCCGGTAGACCGAGTCGTGATGATCGACGCGGATCATCGGCATATTGGTCGGCACCTCGACCACGTCGAGGGCGTAGATCTCGCGGAATTCTTCCTGCTCGGTCAGGGCGGTACCCGTCATACCCGAGAGTTTCTTATACATCCGGAAATAGTTCTGGAAGGTGATGGTCGCCAGAGTCCGGCTTTCCTTCTGGATCTTGACGTTTTCCTTCGCCTCGATCGCCTGGTGCAGACCGTTGTTGAAGCGCCGTCCCGGCATCAGCCGCCCGGTGAAGGCGTCGACGATGATGACCTCGCCCTCGTGGAGCATATAGTCGACGTCGCGCTTCATGATCCCGTGCGCGCGGATCGCCTGATTGATGTGGTGGAACAGGGTCGAGTTCTCGGGGTCGGAGAGGTTGTCGATATGGAAGAAACGCTCGGCTTTCGCGATGCCCGCGCGGGTCAGCACCGCGCTCTTCGCCTTCTCGTCGACGATATAGTCCTCTTTCACGTCGTCGTGATCGACCTTGTCGTCCAGTTCCTTGATCGTGAAGCAGGAAAGGGTGCGCGCGAACTTCTCCGCCTGTTCGTAAAGGTCGGTCGACTGCTCGCCCTCGCCCGAAATGATCAGGGGCGTGCGCGCCTCGTCGATCAAGATCGAGTCGACCTCGTCCACGATCGCGAAGGCGTGTCCGCGCTGGACCATCCGCTCTTTGTAGATGACCATATTGTCGCGCAGATAGTCGAAGCCGAACTCGTTGTTCGTCCCGTAGGTGATGTCGGCGTTGTAGGCGGCGTGCTTCTCGTCCTGCGACTGCCCGTGAACGACCAACCCGGTCGACAGCCCGAGAAAGGCGTAGACCCGCCCCATCTCCTCGCTGTCGCGGCGGGCGAGATAGTCGTTCACCGTCACGATGTGCACCCCTTCGCCCGCAAGGGCGTTGAGGTAGGCGGGCATCGTCTCGACCAGCGTCTTACCTTCACCGGTTTTCATCTCGGCGATCCGCCCCTGATGGAGCAGGATACCGCCCTCGAGCTGAACGTGGAAGGGGCGCTTTCCGAGCACCCGGTCCGCCGCTTCCCGCACCGCCGCGAACGCGTCGGGCAGAATATCGTCGAGCGTCTCGCCCGCCGCCAGCCGCCCCTTCAGGGCGGGGGTGACGGCTTGCAGTTCCGCGTCGGTCATCGCGGCGTACTTTCCCGCCAGATCCTCGATCCGCTTGACGGTCGGGGCGTTTCTCTTCAACTGTCTGTCGCTGTACGTGCCGAATATTTTCGTGAATAAGCCCATCTCGGTCTCCTTCGCATACTTTCTCTTTTACCATTCTACCATACTTTCGCGCGAAAAACCATTCTTAAATGTAAACTTTTTCTTCCGTTCCCAATCCGTCGTTCCAAATCAGCCCGGAGGGCAGTATGTAATCCGCCGTTCCAAATCACCCCGAAGGGGTGGATGTAATCCGCTCGCAGAGCGGCATGTAATCTGCCCGCAGGGCAGTATGTAACCCGCTCGCAGAGCGGTATGTCATTCGCCCGCAGGGCGACGTACCCCTGCCTCCCC
>CAMJDE010000124.1 GCA_946404295.1 uncultured Clostridia bacterium
ACTGAAACGGCTCGGGCTGTACGACAAAACCCCCGTCATCATCACCGCCGACCACGGCGACAGCCGGCTGTCCGCCTACGAAGAGGGCGGATACCTCGACGTCGTCCGCGGCGCCGATATGCTGATGATGGTCAAACCCGCGTCCTCGACCGAGGGCTTTACCGAATCAAGCGTTCCGGTCAGCGGATCCGACCTCTTCGCGACGGTCTACGACGGGCTCGGGCTCGATCCCGCGCCCTACGGAACGCCGATCTACGAACTTCCCGCGGGCGAGCGTACGCGCTACCTTTACTATACCGCGCTCTATCACGACCGCTACGGCGAGATCGCCCGTATGACCTACCGGGTCACGGGCGACTGCCGCGACGCCGCAAACTACCGCTGGACGGGCGAGTACTACGATATCGTCCATTCCTATTTCAAGGTCTCGCCGACCCGCTTTACCCCCGACCTGATGATGCAGGAACCATCCCCGTGAACCGAGCCGCCGGGAGTTGTCCCGGCGGCTTTTTCCCGTTCCGTTTTCGTGCGCGCGAAAGGCATTTTTTGCCCCCCTGTTGACAAACCCCCGCAAATAGAGTATAATATACCCGATTGTGCGGGAGGATGCTATGGAGGATTACGAACGCTACGGCGATTATAACAACGTCGACGACGACGGGAAATACGGGCGCCGCCGCCCGATCCTTCGCCTTCTGAAGATCCTTGTCACGGTCACGCTCTTTCTCTTCTCCGGCTTTCTCGTATTCCGGCTGATCGTCGCGGAATACTATCCGCGTGAACTGCGCGGATTGCGGATGACCGAACCGCTCTCGGCTTACGCCGAATCGAACGACCTTTCTTCCGAGAAGTTGAAGATCGACGTCCCCTACGACAACAACGTCCGCGCAAACTTCATCGCCGACAACCTCGTGATCGAACGCGGCGAGGGTGCCGTGCAGTTCACCCTGCGGCTCTCGCGCGACACGATGGCGCGGCTCTCCGAGACGGTCGGGGAGGACGTCGGGAAAAAGCCCGACGAGAGTTACTTCATCGTCACGCTTTGCGACGATCTCGGAAACCGTTACGAAAAAACCGACCAAATCGGACGGTCCTATCTCTGGTACCGCGCCGTCAAATACTGTTTTGACGGGGTTCGCTTCGACGGGGTGGGCTGGATTCGCGCCGACGTGTATCTCTCGTCGGCTCCCGACGCCGCCGAACCCTACGCCTCGATCCCCGTGCTCGACTTCTCGAACTGATCACAATCTTAATTTTGAGGATGGATTATGCGTACTTTTTCCTACACTCCGAAGCGGCAGAATGACCGCCCCGTCTGGTGGCTTTCGTTTCTGACCCTCGGGCTCGTCGTTTCGGTTCTCTACTGCATTTTCGGCTGGTGGAAACCCATCGTCGGGCAGGCGGCGTTTTTCCTGTTCGCCGTCGTCGACATCTGGGTTTTCTCCCGCTTCTTCTTCCTGCATTACACCTACACCGTCACGCTGATGAACGGGGTCCCGACCCTGATCGTCAACCAGCGCCGCGGGAACCAGACCACGACGGTATGCCAGCGCGATCTGTCCGACCTGTCGGAGATCCGCGAGTTCCGGCGCGGTGAGGACGGACCGCGCGAATTGCGCGTCGACGTGCGGATGAACTTTCTCGTCAGTATGGCGCCCGCCGTCTGGCAGACGCTCTATTTCATCCTCGACGACGGCGAGTGCGTTTCGGTCACGCTCGAAGTGGACAAGGCGTTTCTGACCGTGCTCCGCGAGGCGTTCTCCTACCTGAATCTCGAGGTCGAGGGCGCCGAGATGTGCGACCCCGGCGAATCCGCCGACGCGGAACCGCAGACCGTCTGACCTGTTTTGGCTTCTTGCCGCCGTGCCCCGACGGGGAACGGCGGCGATTTTATCGGAAGGGGGAAGAGACGATGAACCATAAAACCGATCCGAACGGGCTCGTTTCGCTTGCGGGTTTTGACGTCCGGCTCGTACTGAAAAAGGTGCGCCGCGTCACGATCGCCGTCCTGCCCCCCTTCGGCGAGGTGCGCGTGACCGCCCCCGTCGGCACCCCGCAGGCAACGATCGAGGCGATCGTCTCGGAGCGGCGCGCGTGGATCGAAAACAAGATCGCGGGCTTTCCCGCCGACCCCGGCAAAGAACGCCGCTACGGGGAGGGGGAGTACGCCCTTCTGTGGGGACGGCGCCTGCGTATCCTTCCGCGGGTCGGAACACCGGGGGTTTTGCTCGTTCCGGAGGGGATGATCCTTTCCGCGCGGACCGACGAACCGAAAAAACGGGCAGCCGCCCTCGAAGCGTTCTACCGCAAAGAGGTGCAGACGGAGGCACAAAAACTGCTTCCCGTCCTCTCGGCGATGACCGGGCTTTCGCCCTCGAAACTCACCGTCCGCAAGATGGGGCGGCGGTGGGGGACCTGCTACCACCGCGAGGGGACGGTGAACCTCTCGCTTTCACTCGCCGCCTATCCCCCCGCGTGTCTGTCCTACGTTCTGCTCCACGAACTCCTGCACCTGCGCTATCCCGATCACGGGCGCGACTTTCACGCCGCCCTCGACCGCTATATGCCCGACAACCGCGCCGTCGCGGCGGAACTCAATCGCCTGCACCGCCTGTCGAGCGCCGCGTGGGCGGAAGAATGATATTACGCCGCCCGCGTCGAACCCGACGCGGGCGGCGCGATATGTTGCGCGATGCGCAACGCGATATGTTTGCTACGCAAACGCGATATGCAGTCGCTTCGCTCCTGCGCGATATGCCTCGCGGGGACCCCGGAACCCCTGCGGGCGCGAAAGAGACCAGAGGTATGCCGTGCGGCAGCGCGCATCGCGTCTGCGGCAACTTTTATTTATTTCATACGCAATCTCTTTACTTTTCTTTCTTTTCGTGCTATAATGGTATTGTGGAAAAACGCGTGCCCATTCTTTTCGGGATAAAAGGAGGAAACCATGAAAAGAACGATCGTTTTGATGATCCTTTGTCTTTTGGCTGTGCTCTTGCTCTTTTCGTCGTGCTTCGGTACGGAAGAAGAGCCGGACCCGACGACGGTGCCGGAGCAAACGACCGGGGCTCCCCCCGAGCACGACCACGTCTGGGACGAGGGGCGTGTGACCGTCGAGGGTACCTGCGACCCCGCAACGCAAGAGGAGACCAAAGGAGAGATTATGTATACCTGTACGATTTGCGGCGAGACCAGAACCGAGGAGACGGAAGGTCACAAGTGGGACGAGAGCAAGGATAAAGTTCTGACTCCCGCGACCTGCGTCGATAAGGGCGAGATGCTTCGCACTTGTTCAAACTGCAATAAAAAAGATTTGATCGTGATCCCCGCGACCGGCGTTCACGACTACAAGGCGTCGGGACGGCTCGTGACCGCGCCGACCGCCGACCGCGTCGGCGAGGCGGAGACCCTCTGCAAGGTCTGCGGCGCGCCGTCGACCGAACCCGCGCCCTACGCCGAATACAAAGCGAAGGTCGACGCGGCGAAGGCGAAACTCTCGGGCTTTTCCGCGTCGGATTTCGGCGGCTCGAATATCACCGCCGACCTCGGAAACAAATTCGCTGCCCCGACCGTCCACCCGACGAAGGGACAGCATCCGCGCGTGATGTTCAACGAAAACGATATCGCGGGCATCAACCGCGCGCTGAACAACGGGCTGAATACCGCCGCGGCGACCGAGTTCCGTCGCCAGCTCACGCTGATGGAGACCGGCAAACTGCCCGCGGCATACGTCCACGGCGACAACGGTACCCACAACTTCAACGGGCAGGTCCTTTCCAATATTATGGCGCTCGCCCTCGATTATCAGCTTTCGGGCAACGAGATCTCGGGCTATCAGGCGATCTACGCCGCGAAGAATTACCTGAAAACCATCGACGTGCAGAGTTTCAAACCCGATCCCGAGCGGACGATGGGGAACGTCATGTACGCGATGGCGTGCGTCTACGACTGGTGCCATCCCTTGATGACCAAGACCGATAAGGATCAGATCGTCGCGGGCGTGCAGCACAAGTGCTGCGAGAGTTCGCACATGGAGGTCGGCTTCCCGCCGGCGGCGCAGGGCGCGGTCGCGGGACACGGCTGCGAGTTCCAGATCCTGCGCGATTATCTTTCGTTCGCGATCGCGATCTACGACGAATATCCCGGTTGGTGGAACTACGTCGGCGGGCGTTTTTACGAACAGTACGTTCCGGTCCGCAACGAGTTCTACAAGGCGGGTATGGTGCCGCAGGGCGTTTCGCAGTACGTGCAGATCCGCTTCGCCGCCGACTGCTACTCGGCGCTGCTCATCAAGGCGGCGATCGGGACTTTCCCCTTCGAGAGCGAGGCGGGGATGAAGCAGGTCATCCGGACGGTCTACTCGCACGAGCTTCCGAACGCGAGTTTCGCGTCGGGCGACGGCAGCACGGCGACCAAGAAACTGATGGACTACGGTATGGCGGCGATGATCTCGCAGCACCTCTTCAACGACGCGACGATCCGCGCGCAGTTTGAAACCAACAAGTACAGTTATTCGATCTTCGGCGACGGGCAGTACGGCTTCGATCAGACCGTCGGATACGCCTGCGAGGAGCTGATTTGCTCTTCGGGCGAAGTCAAGGCGGCGAAGAATATCCACGAGGGAATGGATCTGATCGTCTACAACGGCGGCTGGCTCGGACAGATGATCGCCCGGAACAACTGGAGTTCCGAGCAGGCGGCGGTCCTGATGAAGATCGGCGTGCGCGCCGATTCCAACCACGGACACCAGGACGCGGGACAGTTCCAGATCTGGTATAAAGGGATGCTCGCCGGAGACACCGGCGTTTACGCCTCCTACAACCACGAGCATTGGAAGAAGTATCACCAGGCGACGATCGCGCACAACTCGATCCTGATCGGCGGAAACGGACAGATCTCTCATACGCAGGAGACCGGTTCGCTCTCCGGTTGGACGAACGGCAGTTACGAGATCGGCGTCGTGAACGGTCACGAGGCCGGCTACGCCGACGCGGCGAAAAAGACCGCGACCTACGCCTATATCGCGGGCGATATCGCGAAGGCGTACGGGAGCGCGGCGTCGGAGGTCACGCGCCGGATGCTCGCGGTCTACGATACCGACAACCGCGACGTTCCGATGTTCTTCTTCGTCTTCGACAACATCACGGCGGGTTCGAGCGCGCAAAAGACCTTCCTGCTCCACACCGTCCGGGAACCCGAGATCAGCGGTAAGACCGTGACGGTCAAGGCGGGCTCGGGCAAACTGGTGCTCCAGAACGTCGTCGGCGGCGACACGATCACCTCGATCGGCGGCAAAACCAGCAGCAGCAGCGACCCCGCTACGGCGGTCAAGGACTGGAAGAACTACTACGTCAACGGCACGCAGATCGTGCCCAACCGCTACTACGACGACGGGTACTGGGGCAGAGTCGAGATCAGCACGAAAACGGGTACCTCGACCAGCCAGATGCTCAACGTGATGTACGTCTGCGACGCGAGCAAGACCCCGGAGGGGTTGACCGCGACCAAGATCTTCAACACCAAAGTGTCCGGCGCCGTGATCGGCAACGTCGCCGCGGTCTTCGTCAACGCGTCGACCCGCGCTTCGTCGGCGCTCTCCTTTACGGCGAACGGCTCGGGCGATCTCACCTACTACGTCTCGGGCGTGAAAGCCGGAACGTGGAGAGTTTCGGTCGGCGGGACCGTGAAGACCGTGACGGCGACGGAGGACGGGGGACTGCTCGTATTCACCGCCCCCGCCGGTTCGGTTTCATTATCTCCCCAATCGTAAGACGCGCGGATGCACGCACAGACCGAAAAACGAAAGGATTATTATATAGTCCGTTAAAGCATTTTGCTCTGTGTGTAATCCTCACATTGTTAAACGCAATTTAAGGTTGAAACCCGCTCGCAATTTGCGAGCGGGTTTCTC
>CAMJDE010000125.1 GCA_946404295.1 uncultured Clostridia bacterium
GCAACCTTGGCAGACGACGCGGACGTCGCTTCCCGTACGCTTGACCAGAAACAGTCTGGAACCGCAGGGGTGGACCTTTTTCATTTCCAGCGTGTCGCCGACGTTAAAACGGATGATCATTTCCGTCCGTCCTCCGTTTTGCCGCCTGCCGCGCGGAAGAAGAAGGGGATGCGGAACCCTTTATCGGCAAGTGATTCAAAGAAGAGAAGCAGCCCGATCAGAAGTACTCCGATCAGGGAGAGCAGATAAACGCCCGTCCCGCCGAAGGCGGGGGAGAGCGTCAGGGCGCCTTCGTCGCAGCCCGCGGCGAACTGACCCAAAAAGGACGACGGTTCGTCCCCCGTAACCTTGACGACCGACGACGGGATCGTCGATACGACGGCGGGGAAACCGCCCTCGGACGCCTGCGCCTCAATCGCGCCGTTCTTCACCGTGATCCCTGCGCTCGCGCTCGCGATTCGAGCGACGGCGGCGTCGAGCGCCTCGCGGTCGATCTCGTAGAGGAAGGATACGTTTTCGGGGAGGTAGCAGACCGTTCCGTCGATCCCGGATCCGAAGGTGAAGCTGACCGTGACGGCGTCGCCTGCGTTATAGTTGCCGACGAAGAGGGCGTTTGCCTTGACCTTTTTGATCTTCGCGCCGTTCTGGTCGTATAGATCGGTCTCTATCTCCGTGTAGGCGTGACCGATCGACCGACCCGAGACCTTGACGTCGGCGTTCAGCAGGGGATATTCGGTCGGGAAGCAGCAGAAGAGCGGTCCGTCCTCGCTGACCGTGACGGCATACTGGATCGACGCCACGCCGTTCTGCGAGGTGCGCGTATAGCCGAAGTAGCCCGCGTGTTCGCTGTCGACCGAGTCGCAGTAGGGAGTGATGAGCGCGGTGACCTCGGCGGGTTTGTAGACCGGGCTCGCCGCGTCCCCTTCACCTGTCAGGCGGGCAAAGATCTCGTTGACGAGCGAATAGGGGGTCGCGTTGACCTTTTTCAGGACGCTTTCGTCCGGGATCGCCGCCGCGCGGAATACCAACGGCAGCGTGGTCGCGTTTTCGTAGACGGTGGAGGCGTCGTCGCGGTAGACGGGTTCGTAGAGCGACAGAAGAGAGTCGGGAAGCGCCCCGGGAGAGTCGTAGGTCGGGGCGGCGGAAGCCGTCGTCTGTTTCAGGCGCTTTTTCTCCTTGACCTTGGTTTCGATCTTCTCGTGCGTCATCAGGTATCGCACGCCGAAGAGCGAGAGCGAGAGGGGAGAGGCGACGTTTTTTAAGGCGCCGTTCTCGTCGTATTCGATCCCGAACGCCGAGAGGATCTCCGGGTCGAGCGACGCGGCGGAGTTATAGCCGAGATACGACGCGTCGTTTCCCGTCTTCGCGTCGAACTTGTCCGCTCGGTAAAGACTGCCGGGTATGCCGCAGTCGTCGATCCCGGCGGCGTAGGCGGCGAAGTAGGCGGAGGTATAGTCGTGTTTGCCCTCGGTCGCCGATACGTCGGTGCCCTCCTTCTTCGCGATCACCCCGACAAACGCCGCGCCCGAGACCGAGACGTCGAAGAGGGTCACGAGGATCAGGAGAAGCGAAAGAACCGAGTTCAGCGCGCGCGGTTTGAAGGATTCCCTCTCACGCAGGCGGATCACGGCGAGCAGCCCCGCGCAGCCGAGGATCAGGAAGGGGAGCGGGACCCAGACCGAGTTGATCTCCGAGAACCAGACGACCTTCGTTCCTTCCTCGGTTTCGTAGGACAGGTTCATACGCTGCAGGATTGAGATCAGGGCGACAAGGATCAGGGCGACCGATGAAAGGACGCGCTCGGAGGAGCGGTCGGCTTTCGCGTAGGCACGCGCGGACAAGGCGAGGAAGAGGGCGGGGAATACGGCGGCGGCGACGTAGGAATACCCGTCCGGATCGGCAAACAGATCCCAGAACGCCGACAGCACGTTTACCGAGAAGGTGAAGTAGAGGAAAAAGAGCAGGGCGCCGAAAACGATCTTTTCACGGACGGCGATCTTCTTGCACAGGAAGAAGAGCGGCAGGAGAAGAAGCGGAAGCGTCCCGATGAAGAGATAGGGGAATCGGTTGCCAAACAGACCGTCGTAGGTGGCGGGCAGCATCTTCCCGAAGAATTCGATCAGGTTATAGTTCTGCGTAAAGCGCAGATCGAGGAAGGAGAGCAGCAGTCGGTCGAACGCGGGGAAGAGGACCGGCGCCGAGAGCAGGATCGCGACGGGGATCGAGAGAACGACGAGAAGAAGGTCGTAAAGCAGGGCTTTCGCCTTCACGCCGGCGCGGGAAAACCGCACGGCGAAGAGCCACAGGAACGAAAAGACGAAAAAGCCGAAGGTCGTCCGGAAGGACACGACGGCAGAGATGGCGAGCGAGACCGAGAAGAGGGCGAACCCGCGACGGGAAACGATGCGTTCGATCCCCGAGAGCAGGAGCGGAAGGACGATCAGCCCGTCGGCGGCAACCCCCGTCAGGGTCGATACGAGCGAATAGGACGAGAGGGCGTAGAGGATCGAGAAGAGTACCGCCGAGAGGTCGTCGTTCTCGCGGAGTTTGAGAAAATAGCAGAACGCCGCCCCGGCGAGCCCGCAGCGGATCGCGTTGAAGAGGCACGCCCCGACGATCGTCGACGAGAACGGGAAGAACGAAAGCAATCGGTTTAAGGGATTGAACGCGAAGGACAGAAGCGAAAGGTCGTTTGCCTCGGTCGTCAGAGCGAGCGCGTTCTCCCGCCCGAGCGAACGGAGCAGTCCGTACCAGTTCGCCGCCTGCGTCTCGTAGAGGAACGAGAGTGCGTCGCGCGCGAGAAGAAAAACCAGCCCCAGTCCGAAAGCCGAAAGAAGAAAAGAGAACAGATACGGCGAAAACCGGGACCGGCAGAACGCGTCCGCCGCCCCGGAGAGTTTGTATTTACGGTCGACTCTCGTCATAGATCCGTCGCTCCTTAACGTTTTTACCTGAATAGTATAACATAAATTATACTTTTTGTAAACGGATTTACCGAAAAAACACTTTTTCGCGTTTTCCTTTGACTTTCCCGAAAAAATGTGTTAAAATATCTTGATAAGAACGTAAATGACGCGTCGCCCGACGCCGAAAGGACGAAAAAGATGATTATTCTCGGCATCGACCCCGGGCTCGCCATCGTCGGATGGGGGGTCATCGAGGCGCACAGAGGACAGTTCAGACCGATCGCCTGCGGCGACATCAACACTCCGGCGCACACCTCGGTCGAATCGCGCCTGAAGATCATCTACGACGAACTGAACCGCATCATCGGAAAATATAAGCCCGAGGAGGTCGCGATCGAGGAACTGTTCTTCACGAACAACATCACGACCGGGATCACCGTCGCCGAGGCGCGCGGGGTCATCCTCCTCGCCTGTCAGACGAACGGGTTGCCCATCCACGAATATACCCCTCCGCAGGTCAAGCAGGCGGTCGTCGGATACGGCAAAGCCGAGAAGCGGCAGGTGATCGCGATGGTGACGTCGCTTCTCCGTCTCAAAAACCCGCCGAAACCCGACGATACGGCGGACGCCCTCGCCATCGCGCTCTGCCACGGACAGGCGGCGGGATCGGCGCTCAAAGACTTTTTCAATCAACCCTGAAAGAGGGAACGGATATGTGGGTTTGCGATCAATGGAAGGATTATGAACTGCTCGACGCCTCGGACGGCGAGAAACTCGAGCGGTGGGGAAAATATATCCTGATCCGTCCGGATCCCCAGGTCCTCTGGCGCGGGGTCAAGAACAGCCCCTACTGGAAAAAGTCGGACGCCGACTATCGACGTTCGTCCTCGGGGGGCGGCTCGTGGAGTGAAAACCGCCTGCCCGAATCGTGGACCGTCAACTACCGCGACCTGACCTTCCGGATCAAGCCGATGGGCTTCAAACACACCGGGCTTTTCCCCGAGCAGGCGGCGAACTGGGACTGGTTTTCCGATCTGATCCGCGCCTCCGGGCGCCGGGTCCGGGTGCTCAACCTCTTCGCCTATACCGGCGGCGCTACCGTCGCTGCGGCGAAGGCGGGAGCGTCGGTCGTCCACGTCGACGCGGCGAAGGGAATGGTGCAGACGGCGAAGGAGAACGCCGCGCTCTCGAGGCTCTCCGACGCGCCGATCCGCTACATCGTCGACGATTGCCGGAAGTTCGTCGAGCGCGAGATCCGGCGGGGCAACCGCTACGACGCGATTATTATGGACCCCCCGTCCTACGGGCGCGGACCCACCGGGGAGGTCTGGAAGATCGAGGAGGCGATCGACGGTTTCGTATCGCTGGTCTCGGGGGTTCTCTCGGACGATCCGCTCTTCTTCCTGCTCAATTCCTACACAACGGGGTTAAGCCCCTCCGCCATGCAATACGTCACCGAACTTCGCATCGCGCGTAAGTTCGGAGGGCGTTCGGACGCCGAGGAACTCGGTCTGCCCGTCTCCGAAACCGGCTCGATCCTGCCCTGCGGGGGGAGCGTCCGGCACGTCTTCTGATCTTCCTTTGAAAGGAAACGACCGTGTCCCATTTCATTGAAACCAGAAATCTGACCTTCGAATACGCCGGGGAGAACGGCGAACGTCCGATCCGGGCGCTCACCGACGTCTCCCTTTCGATCGACGAAGGCGAGTATATCGCGATCCTCGGCCACAACGGGTCGGGGAAGTCGACGCTTGCCAAACTGCTCGACCTGATCCTCGTTCCGACGGCGGGCGAGATCGAAATAGACGGCAAAATCATCACCCCCGACGGGCTCTCTGACGACGAGATCTTCGAGATTCGCCGCAAGATCGGCATGGTCTTTCAGAACCCCGACAACCAACTCGTCGCAACCGTCGTCGAGGAGGACGTCGCCTTCGGTCCCGAAAACCTCGGGCTGCCGCGCGAAGAGATCCGCGCTCGGATCGACCGGGCGCTCGAAACGGTCGGAATGACCGAATACGCCCGCCACGCCCCGCACAAACTCTCGGGCGGGCAGAAACAGCGGGTCGCGATCGCCGGCGTGATCGCCATGATGCCGAAGTGTATCGTGTTCGACGAGTCGACCGCGATGCTCGACCCGCGCGGACGGCGCGAGGTCACCGACACGATGGAAAAACTCAACCGCGAAAACGGGATGACGATCCTGCACATCACGCACTATATGGACGAGGCTGCGCGCGCCGACCGCGTCATCGTCATCAGCGACGGACGGGTGCTGATGGACGGCACGCCGCGCGAGGTCTTTTCGCGGGTCGAACCGCTTAACGCCTGCGGGCTCGAGGCGCCGCAGGGAACCGAACTGCTCTACGAACTGTCGCTCTCCGGCTGCGATCTCCCTTCGGGGCGGATCGGCGTTTCGGAGTGCGCCGACGCGCTTGAAAAACTGCTCTCGGGAAAGCAAGGGAAAACGAGAGATGTATAAACTGGAACTGAAAGACGTGTCTCACGTCTACGGGGCGCGCACGCCGTTTGAACGTCAGGCGCTCCGCGAGGTGAATATCGGCTTTGAGACCGGGCTTGTGACCGGTCTGATCGGTCATACCGGTTCGGGCAAGTCGACGCTGGTTCAGATGCTGAACGGTCTGATCCGTCCGACGCACGGAAAAGTCCTGCTCGACGGAAAAGACATTTGGGAAAAACCGAAAGAGATCCGCTCGGTGCGGTTCCGCGTAGGGCTCGTGATGCAGTATCCCGAATACCAACTCTTTGACGAAACGGTCGGGCGCGACATCGGTTTCGCGCTTCGCAACAAGGGCTGTTCCGAGGAAACGATCAAGGAAAAAGTGACCGAGGCGGCGGAGCGGGTAGGACTCTCTCCCGCGCTTCTTTCAAAGTCGCCCTTCGACCTCTCGGGCGGGCAGAGACGCCGCGCCGCGATCGCGGGCGTGCTTGTGATGGACCCCGAGGTGCTCGTCCTCGACGAACCGGCGGCGGGGCTCGA
>CAMJDE010000126.1 GCA_946404295.1 uncultured Clostridia bacterium
CCGAGTGGATTATACTCTCGGGGTGGACGACCACGCGGATCGCGTCGGGCGGGACGTCGAAAAGATGCGCCGCCTCGATCACCTCAAACCCCTTGTTCATCATGGTCGCGGAGTCGACCGTGATCTTCGCCCCCATCTTCCACGTCGGGTGGGCGAGGGCGTCCTTCAGGGTCACTTGTTCCAGTTGTTCGCGCGTCCTGTTGCGGAAGGGGCCGCCCGAGGCGGTCAGCAGAAGCGAGCGCACCTCGCGCTTCTCCCCGGCGTGCAGGCATTGGAAGATCGCGCTGTGTTCGCTGTCGACCGGGATGATCTCGCAGCCGGTCTTTTTCGCCTCGGCTTTGACGATCTCGCCCGCGACGACGAGCGACTCCTTGTTCGAGAGCGCGAGCCGCCGTCCGAGCGAGACGCAGGCGAGGGTCGGGAGCAATCCCGCCTCGCCGAGTATCGCGTTGACCGTAACGGGCGAGTTCGCCTCGATGATCGTCTCCGTGAGGGCGGAAACGCCCCCGCGAACGGTGATCGCGGTATCGGCGAGCCGCGCCGCAAGGTCGCGCGCCGCCCCCTCGTCCGCCATCACGCAGAAGCGGGGCGCGTGCTTTCGCGCGAGCGCCTCGAGCCCGGAGGCGTCGGTATTGGCGGTGAGAAGATCGACCCCGATCCCGTGGAGGGCGGCGACCTCAAGCGCCTGCCGTCCGACCGAGCCGGTCGCGCCGAGAACCGACAGCGAGGCGGGCAGTCCCCCTTCGCTTTGTGCGGGCGTATCGTTTCGTGCGGTCGTCATTTTCATCGTCCTTTCCGGGGTTTTTCACCAAAGGAAGGCAAAACCCCCGCCGATCTGCATCAGAAGCCAGAGCAGGATCGAGGTCGTGAGGACCGAGTCGAACCGGTCCATCACGCCGCCGTGCCCCGGAAAAACGTTGCCGTAGTCCTTGATTCCGTGCTCGCGTTTGATGAGCGAGGCGATCAGATCCCCGATCTGCGAGATCACGGCGACGAGCAGCCCCGCGACGGCGAGCATCGCGTAATTGACGGTGAACCCGTAGCCGAACTGCATCACCAGTCCGAACACGATATAGCCGACGATACAGAAAACGGTGCCGCCGACCGAGCCCTCGACCGTCTTTTTCGGGCTGACCTCGGGGATCAGTTTATGCCGCCCGAAGAAGCGCCCGGTAAAGTAGGCGAAGGTGTCGGTGACCCAGGGACCGATAAAGACGAGCAGACAGAGATAGGCGCCGAGCGCGACCCCGTAGCGGACCGCCGACAGGGCGGCAAAGCCGACCGCGATATAGAGCGTAGCCGTAAAGACCGACGCCGCCTCCGAAAAGGCGAACCTGCCGCGACGGAAGATCGTGACGGCGATCACCCAAAGGAGATAGACGAGGGCGGCGGCGAAGGTGATCTTCGCGCCGTAGCCGCCCGAAGCGGACTCCGAAAACGGATAGAACCCGAAGGGCAGCCCGACGGCGAAGAGGTACGCCGGGATCGAAAGGAGCCAATCGCGTCCCCGTCCGAGCGCCCGGAAGATCTCGAAGATCGCGATCCCGGCAAGGATCGCCCACGCGATCGGATAGGCGAGCGTGTGCGAGAAGAAGAGGATCAGGACGAGCAGGGGGATCAGGACGCAGGCGGTCAGCACTCGTTTCAGCATATTCGTTCCCTTTCACGCGAACGCCGCACGGTCAGAGCCCCCCGAAGCGCCGATGGCGCCGGGCGTAGTCCGAGAGGATGCGGTCGAGTTCGCGTTCGTTGAAATCGGGCCAGAGCGTGCCCGTAAAAAAATACTCGGCGTACGCCGATTCCCAGAGCAGGAAATTGGACGTCCGGACGTCGCCGCCGGTGCGGACGACGAGGTCGGGGTCGGGGCGACCCGCGGTGTCGAGCGCCGCCGAAAGCGACGCTTCGTCGCAGGGGAGTTTGCCCTCCGCCGCGAGCCGGTTGACGGCGCGGACGATCTCGTCGCGCCCGCCGTAATTGAGCGCGATATTGACCCGTGTCTTTCTGCCGCGGCTCTCGTTTTCGAGCCGCTCCATCTTTTCAAGCAGCGAGGGAGAGAGCCCGTCCCTGCGCCCGATGAAAACGACCTCGACGTCGCGGTCGGCGTAGCGGGCAAAGGTGTCCTCGATATAACGGTCGAGCAGTTCCATGATCGCGTCGACCTCGCGTTTGGGGCGCCGCCAGTTCTCGGTCGAGAAGGCGTAGACCGTCACGGTCGGGATACCGCGGGCGATGCAATGCTCGACGATCCGCGAAAAGGTCTTCGCCCCGGCGCGGTGTCCCGCCTCGCGGGGGAGCCCCCGGCGCTTCGCCCATCTGCCGTTTCCGTCCATAATAAACGCAATATGGGAGACGGCGGGCGGCGCCGTCTCCACTTTCTTGCGGCGAAACGATCCGAACATATCAGATCTCCATGATCTCCTTGTCCTTCAGTTCGGTGACCTGGTCGACGATCTTGATATACTTATCGGTCAGGTCCTGCACGAGTTTGTCGCTCTGCTTGACCTCGTCCTCGGTCATATCGCCGTCCTTTTTCATCTGCTTGGTCTTGTCGTTCGCCTCGCGGCGGATGTTGCGGATCGCGACCTTCGCGCCCTCACCCATCTTGGCGATCTGCTTGGTCATTTCGCGGCGGCGCTCCTCGGTCAGGGGCGGGAAGGAGAGGCGGATCACCTTACCGTCGTTCTGCGGGTTGATCCCGAGATCCGAGGTCAGAATCGCCTTCTCAATCGCGCGGGTGATCGAAGCGTCCCAGGGCGAGATGGTCAGGGTGCGCGCGTCGGTCACGCTGACGGCGGCGACGCCGGTGATCGGGGTCGGAACGCCGTAGTAGTCGACGCGAATGCGGTTCAGTACGTCCGGGGTCGCGCGACCGGCGCGCATCACCGTCAGTTCGCCCCGGTAGGCGTCGACCGTCTTGTTCATCTTCTCTTCGAATTCTTTGGTGTCGAGTTTCATGGCTTTACCTCTTTCTTTTCGGATTTCGGTTCAGTGATTTCCGTTCGTGGGGGTAACGATCGTCCCGAGATGGTCGCCGACGATCGCGCGGAGAATATTTTCGGGATCCGACAGACCGAACACGAGGATCGGAATGTCGTGTTCCATACAGAACGCGGTGGCGGTGGCGTCAATGGCTTTCAGCCCGTGGGAGAGGATGTCGCCGCAGGAGATCTCCTCGATCTTCTCGGCTTTGGGGTCGAGGTTGGGGTCGGCGGTGTAGATGCCGTCGATGTTCTTCGCCATCAGCATCACGTCGGCGCCGATCTCGGCGGCGCGGAGCGCCCCCGCCGTGTCGGTCGAGAAGAACGGGAGCCCGATCCCGCATCCGAAGATGACGACGCGTCCCTCTTCAAGATGGTGGATCGCGCGGTCGCGGCTGTACGGCTCAGCGTAGGGACGGAGCTCGGCGGCGGTCATCACCCGCGCGTCAAGTCCCGCGTGGCAGAACGCGTCCTGCAGAGCGATGGCGTTGATCGCGGTCGCGAGCATCCCCATCGAGTCGGCGCGGACGGGGTCCATATCCTTTCCCTGTCTGCCGCGCCAGATGTTTCCGGCTCCGACGATCACCCCGATCTCGGCTCCGATGTCAAGGCAGCGGCGCACGACGTCCGCGAGCTTTGAGAGAAAGGCGTCGTCGTAGAGTTTTCCGCTGTGGGCGGAAAGCGCCTCCCCCGACAGTTTGAGCAGTACGCGTTTGAACTTCAGTTTCGTTTCCATACGGTTCCCTTCCCGAGCGGGCGGCTTGCGCCCGTGAGTTTTGTTTTTTCCTGTCTCCTATTTTATCTTATTTTCACTCTTTTGTAAACCCCTTTTTCAGGTTTTTTCGGGCGTGCGTACGTGCGTATGGGCGGGCGACAAAGGGGGGCGGTTGCGAGTTTTCCAGAGAATACAAAAAGAAAAGGCCGCATTTGCACGCGACCTTTTCGGTTAAAACAGAGTGAAGCGGAATCAGTTGCCGCCGACCATCTTCGCGACTTCCGCCGCGAGATCGTCCTCTCTCTTCTCGATGCCTTCGCCCTTGTCGAAGCGGATGCAGCCGGTCACCTTGATCGAGCCGCCGAACGCCTTCGCGGTGGTTTCGACGTACTTGGCGACGGTCATGGAATCGTCCTTGACGTAGCCCTGCTCCATCAGGCAGTTCGCCTCGTAGAACTTGCCGAGCCGCCCGGTGATGATGCCGTCGAGCACCTTCTGGGGTTTGCCCGCCATCTTGGGATCCTGCGCCATCTGCGCCATCAGGATCTCGCGCTCGGAGGCGATGACGCTCTCCGGAACGTCGCTCCGGTTGACGTAGGGGGTGACGTAAGCCGCCGCCTGCAGGGCGATGTTCTTCGCGAATTCGGCAAAGCCGGCGTTGTTCTTAGCATTGTCGTCCGCCTCGAACTTGATGATGACGCCGGTGGCGCCGAGGCCGTGGATATAGGTGCTGACCAGTCCGTCGACGACGACGAAGCGGCGGACCGAGAGTTTCTCGCCCATCGTGAAGGTCTTCTCCTGCACCTCTTCCTCAACGGTCTTGCCCGAGGAGGTCTTGCAGGCGAGGAGCGCCGTCACGTCGGCGGGACGATTCTTGATGATTGCGCCGAGAACCTCGCGCACGAACGCCCGGAAGGTCTCGTTCTTGGCGACGAAGTCGGTCTCGGAGTTGACCTCGACCATGGCGGTCACGTCGCCCTCGGTCAGGATATCGACCAGACCGTCGGCGGCAATGCGGCTCGCCTTCTTCGCGGTCGCGGCCATTCCCTTCTCGCGAAGGACCTTGATCGCCTCTTCAAAATCGCCGTTGGCGGCGACCAGCGCGTTTTTGCAGTCCATCATACCGCAACCGGTCTGCTTGCGCAGTTCGGCGACGTCTTTTGCATTGATAGTAGCCATCGTTTTACTCCTTTCGGTCGATCACTCGGCGTCGGTCGTTTCGGGCTCGTCCGCGGCGGCTTTCTCCTCCGCCTCGGTGTCGACGACGGCTTCGCCGCCCTTGCCCTCGATCACGGCGTCGGCAAGCGCGCCCGAGATCAGTTTGAGAGCGCGGATCGCGTCGTCGTTGCCCGGGATGATATAGTCGGCGTCGTCGGGATCGCAGTTGGTATCAACGATCGCGATGACCGGGATACCGAGCTTCTTCGCCTCTTTGACGGCGTTGGCTTCCTTGCGGGTGTCGGCGATGAACACGGCGTCGGGGAGACGGTCCATATTCTTGATACCGCCGTAGATCTTTTCGAGATCGTCGATCTCCTTGACCTTCTTCGCCGCTTCCTTCTTGGGGAGCAGGTTGAAGGTGCCGTCCGCCTGCATCTTCTCGAGTTCGTTGAGACGACCGATCGAGCGGCGAATGGTCTTGAAGTTGGTGAGCATACCGCCCGGCCAACGGACGTTGACGTAGTACATACCGCACTTGATCGCCTCTTCGCGGATCGAGTCGGCAGCCTGCTTCTTCGTTCCGACGAAGAGCAGCGTGCCGCCCGCCTCGGAGAGGTAACGGACGTAGGTGTACGCCTCCTCGAACTTCTTGACGGTCTTCTGCAGGTCGATGATGTGGATGCCGTTTCTCGTGGTGAAGATGTACTCCGCCATCTTCGGGTTCCACTTCTTGGTCGGGTGACCGAAGTGAACTCCTGCCTCCAGGAGCTGCTTGATGGAAATGCCGAACATTGTGTTTTCCTCCTAAAATAAAATGGTTTTCCGCCGCAGACGGAACCGATCGCCAACCGCTCGGGAGAAACGGGCGGCACCGGACGACCTACACCCTTCTGCGTGAGAATTGTGCCAAAGGCACGTCGTTTATAATATCATATAATTTCCACTTTCGCAAGTGGTTTTCGGAGTTTTTCGCACCGTTCACAAAAAATTAACATTTGCGGCACTTTTTGCGTTCGTCGCGGGGCGAGGGGAGCGGGA
>CAMJDE010000127.1 GCA_946404295.1 uncultured Clostridia bacterium
CGCGGCGTCCGGCACGATCAGAGTGACGAGCAGTGTGACCAGAATGGGGAAGATCACGCGTTCGACGCGCGAGACCTTGCGCGGATTCTCCATCACGATCGCGCGTTCCTTCTTGGTCGTCAGCAGTTTCATGAACGGCGGCTGGATCAGGGGGATCAGCGCCATATAACTGTACGCCGCGATCGCGATCGCCCCGAGCAGTTCGGGCGCGAGTTGCTTGGTCACGAGGATCGCGGTCGGACCGTCGGCGCCGCCGATGATCCCGATCGCGCCCGCCTGCATCGGCGAGAAGCCGAGGAAGAGCGCGGCGAAGAAGGCGGCGAACACGCCGAACTGCGCCGCGGCGCCGAGCACCAAACTCTTCGGATTGGCGATCAGGGGAGAGAAGTCGGTCATCGCCCCGACGCCCATAAAGATCAGGGCGGGGTAGATCCCGAGTTTCACGCCGAGGTAGAGGATATCGACAAGCCCCCCGTTGTTAAAGACCTCTTTTACCATCACCGACATCCTGACGTGCAGCGCCAGATCCTCGGAGAGGGTGGCGACGTCGGAAAGCGGCGACGCGCGGAAGGCGTCGACGAACGCTTGCGCGTCGGCGATCCCGTGGAACTTCATACTTGCCGCGTCGAACAACTCGGCAAAACTCTCGTAGGTCGCTCCCGGCTCGATCAATCCCTGCGCCGCGAGAAACTCTTTCAGTTTATCGGCAAACAGCGCGCCGTCGCCGCCGAAATAATGCTCGTCGAAGAAGAAATCGAGGTGCATCAGGTTGGCGGACGGAAGGTTGGCGAGCAGCATACCGAACGCGATGGGAAGCAGGAGCAGCGGCTCGAACTTCCGGACGATCGCAAAATACGCGAGCGTAAATACGATCAGATACATAACGATCGTCTTCCAGGTGATCCCGGCAAAGCCGGTCCCGCGGAAGAACTGACCGAACGCTTCGATAATGTTCATTCGGTAAAAACCCCCGACGAAATCAGTTCAGCGAGAGGAGCAAATCGCCCGCCTGCACCGACGAGCCCTTGTTCACCGAGATCGACGCGATCACGCCGTCGCGCGGCGCCGGGATCTCGTTTTCCATCTTCATCGCCTCGAGCAGGACGACCGTCTCGCCCTTCTTCACCGCCTGACCGACGGCGACCTTCACGGCAAGCACCGTGCCGGGCATCGGGGCGGTTACTTTCTCGGCTCCCGCGGGAGCGGAAGCGGCGGGAGCGGGGGCGGGAGCGGCTTTCGCCGGCGCGGGCGAAACGGGAGCGGCGGGCGCTGCGGCTGCGCCGGTCTCCTCGACCGAGACTTCGTAGGTTTTTCCGTTGACGGTGATCCGATAGTTCTTCATTTTATGTGATCCTTTCGTAATAATCGATGATGCCCGGCGTCAGATACGCCGGAAGGAAACGACGCGGAACGACCCCTCGGGGTTCTCCTCGCTCGCGGCTGCGATCGCCGCCGCCATGACCGCGACAAGTTCGCTCTCGTCGTCGTCCGACGCGGCTGTCTCGACGTCGGGAACGGCTGCGGGCTTCGGCGCGGGCGCTTTGGTCCGCTTCTTTTCGATCGTCGAAACGACGAGATGGAAGAGTTCAAGCGCGCCCCAGAGCAGAATAAGCACCGCGAAAACGACGCTCATTCCGATCAGAAGCATCTGTCCCCCGTAGGAGAACTTATCCGCCGCGCTTTCCAGCGGTTTGGTAACGTCAATTGCCAGAATCATCGCAAACCCCTCCGTTACAGCGGTCGGATCGCGCGGGCGGGGGCGTCGACCGTCCCCTTCGCCGAGAGCATCAGGAGCGCCGACGCGACGCGGCAGCGAAGTTCGGACGGAGCGATCACGTCGTCGATCTCGCCCGCCTCGGCGGCGGCTTCGGGAGAGGCGATCTTTTCCTTCCACGCGGCTTCGAGTTCCTCTTTGGTCTTGCCCTCCGCCAGTTCCTTTTCAAAGGCAAAGGCGACGGCGGCGTCGGATTTCAGCGCCCCGATCTCGGCGCCCTCGAGCGCGTAGGCGACGTCGGCGCCGGTCGCACGAGAGCCGAGCAGGACAAATCCCGCGCCGATCGCCCGACCGAGAACCACCGTCACGGTCGGCACGGTCGCGCCCGCGTAGGCGAAAGCGAGACGGGCAAGGTCGGTCGAGAAGGGCGCCTTCTCGTTCTCTTTTCCGATCGCCAGCCCCGCGCAGTCGACGAGGGTCACGACCGGAAGCGAGTAGGCGTCGCAGAGATCGACGAACCGGGCGCAGGTACGCGCCGAAAGAGCGTCGATCTTTCCTTCATTCTTATTCTTATCCGAGAGCACGATCCCGCAGCGCACGCCGCCGATCTCCGCAAAGGAGCAGAGGAGCGCCCCGCCCTCCGAGACGGGAAGGGTCTTGCCGTTGTCCGCGACGGCGGAAAGGATCGCCGCGGCGTCCTCGGGCAAAACCGAGGGCAGACGGCGGTTGAGATCGTCAAGACACTCCCCGACCCGGACCCCGCACCCCGCGCAGGGAGGCAGGAAAGAGATCAGCGACCGCACGCGGGCGGCGGCTTCGTCGGCGGAGCAGGAAGCCGAGAGGATCGGCGCCTGCGCGTCGGATTCTCCGGTCAGGGCGGGGTCGTTCACGTAGAGCGACGCGCCGTCGACGAGAATCGAAAGGTCGAACATCGCGGCGACGGCGGAAAGGGTGCCGGTGCATTTGCCCGCGATCAGGGCGATCTCGGGGACGATCCCCGACGCGCCCGCGACGGCTTTCAGAATACGGCCGTATGCGGCGAGGGCGGACACGCCCTCAAAAACGCTCGCGCCCACGCTGTCGAACACGCCGACGACGGGAGCCCCGTTCTTCTTCGCGAGGTCGTAGAGCGAAACGATCTTGTCGGCGGTTTTCTGGTCGACGGCGCCCTTCCGGCGCGAAGCGTCGAACAGGAACGCGCAGGTCAGCTTACCGTCCACGGCGCCGTAGCCCGTGACGACCCCGGCAAGTTCGCCGGCGTCCGAACCCCGCGTGATCCGCGCCCCCGTCTCGACGAAAGTGCCTTCGTCGAAGAGCGAGACGACGACGTTCCACGCCCCGGTATTCCGACTTCCTTTTTTATTTCCCAAAGCCAAGTTCCCGATCTGCGAAAACGCAGATCTCTCCTTCCTTGATCTGTCGATGGTACCCGTTTCCGGGAGGGAAGCCGGGCGGTGCGGCGCCGATCTTCGCGCGGCAAAAACCGTCCGCGCGCCCGACCCGCAAGGCAAGCCCCCGGATCTATGATCCGGGAAAACCCCAACTTCCACCAAATATAATATACCACCAAATCGCAATGATGTCAAGGGGAAAGGCGTGTTTTCGGTCGATTTTTTGCGGGTTTTCTCCCGCTTTTCCGTTCCCCTGTTATGAAGAGGGCGCCGGGCGAATAGAATGAAGCCGGATACCAAGTGAAAGGCGGGGGAAACGATGACGGGAGAGAAGCTGCACGGCGGGGGACTGACAAGCGAGGAGGTCGAACGCTCCCGCGCGCGCCACGGGGCGAACCGACTGACCGAGAAGAGGCGGCGCGGCTTCCTCTCCCGGCTGATCGGCAACCTTTCCGACCCGATCATCCGCGTTCTGCTCGTCTCGGTCGCGGTCGAGGTGCTGTTCACCTTCCGCTCCTGCAATCGGTTTGAGGTCGGCGGGATCCTGCTTGCCGTCCTGGTTTCGTCCCTCGTCTCGACCGCCTCGGAATACGGGAGCGAGCGCGCCTTTGAAAAACTCTCGCGCGAGGCGGCGGCGACCCGCGTCACGGTCGTCCGCGAGGGCGTGCGGCTCGAACTCTCCCGGGAGGATCTTGTCGTCGGCGACCTGCTGCTGCTCCGGGCGGGCGAGAAGATCACCGCCGACTGTCTTCTGCTCTCGGGCGAAGTGTCGCTCGACCTCTCGGCTCTGAACGGTGAGGCGCGCGAGGCGCGGCGCACCCCGGGGGACTTTTCGGGCGAATGGACGCTCGATGATCCGCACCAACTCTTTTCGGGCGCGGTCGTGACCGAGGGAGAGGGGGTCGCGCGGGTCGGACGGGTCGGCGACGCGACGGTATACGGTAAACTCGCCGCCGAACTGCAGACCGAGACGCGGATCAGCCCCCTGAAACTCCGCCTGTCCCGTCTCGCCCGGCAGATCAGCCGGATCGGCTATTTTTTCGCCGTCCTGATCGCCCTCTGCTACCTCTTCCGCGCGATCGTCGTCGGGGGCGGCTTTTCGGCCGCGGGGATCGGGGCGCTCCTGTCGGACCCCCGCTTCGTTCTCTCGACCCTGATGCGCGCCCTGACGCTCTCGATCACGGTGATCGTCGTCGCCGTTCCCGAGGGGCTGCCCATGATGATCACCGTCGTCCTCTCGTCGAATATGCGACGGATGATGCGCGATCACGTCCTGATCAAGAAACTCGTCGGTATCGAGACGGCGGGGAGTATGAATATCCTCTTTACCGATAAGACCGGGACGCTCACCGAGGGAAAAATGAAACTCTCCCGGATCCTGCTCCCCGACGGAAACGCGCGACGGGTCGGGGAAGTGCGGCAGGGCGCGCCCGCCGTCGCGGAGGCGCTCGCTCTCTCCGCCCGGTTCAACCGCGCGGGGGTGCTCTCCCCGGGAGAGGGACTTGCGGGCAACGCGACCGAGCGCGCGGCGGCGGAGGCGTTCCGCTCCGATCGGATCCCGGAAGGGATCCGGGCGACGGGGTTCGTACCCTTTTCCTCGGCGCGCAAGTTTTCGGCGGTCGCGCTCTCGGACGGGGCGGTTTTCGTCAAGGGCGCGCCCGACTATCTGCTCCCCCGCGTCCGGCTGGAGCTCTCCGGGGACGGACGGGTCGTTCCGTTCGACGCGGCGGCGGGGTCGCGCTTCCTTTCCGACGTGGCGCGCGCCGCGGCAAACGGCGCGCGCGTACTCGCCGTCGCGAAAGCCGAGCGGCTCTCGGATACGGTCGAGGGGCTGGGGGAATTGACCCTCGTCGCCTGTCTTTTGCTCTCCGACCGCGTTCGCCGCGACGCGCCAAAGACGCTCGAAACGCTCTGTCGCGCGGGGGTCCGGGTCGTGATGGTGACGGGCGACGTCGCGGGGACCGCCGCTTCGGTCGGCGCCGCGGCGGGGCTCTACCGCCCCGACGCGGGCGATCTCCTCTTCGACGCCGCCGAACTGCGGGATAAAAGCGACGACGAACTCGCCGCTCTCCTCCCGCGCCTCTCGGTCGTCTGCCGCGCCGTCCCGTCGGATAAGACCCGGTTGGTCAGGGTCGCGCAGGCGGCGGGGCTGGTCGTCGGTATGACGGGCGACGGGATCAACGACGCGCCCGCCCTCCGTCTCTCGGACGTCGGATTCGCGATGGGGAGCGGGACCGACGTGGCGCGCGAGGCGGGAGACGTCGTCCTGCTTGACGACAGCATCGCGTCGGTCGCGAAAACCGTGCTCTACGGACGCACGATCTTTTCGAGCATCCGGAAGTTCATCACCTTCCAACTGACGATGAACCTCGCGGCGGTCGGCGTCTCGCTTCTCGGACAGCTGTTCGGGCTTCCGACCCCGATCACCATCGTCCAGATGCTCTGGGTCAACCTGATTATGGACACCCTCGGCGGGCTGATGTTCGCGGGCGAAGCCCCGCTCCCGTCGTTTATGCGCGAGAAGCCCAAGCGCCGCGACGAACCGATCCTGAACTGCACGATGAAGGGGCAGATCGCGTTCACCGGCGGCTATACGCTATTGCTGTCGGTCGGATTTCTCGTCCTTCCGTTCTTCCGCCGCAGTTTCGGCTTCGACGCCGCCCCGGTGCGCTTCCTCACCGCCTTTTTCGTCCTCTTCATCTTCTCCGGGCTCTTCAACTGCGTGAACGCCCGTACCGAGCGCTTGCGCCTCTTTTCGGGGATGCTTCGCAACCGGCTCTTTCTCC
>CAMJDE010000128.1 GCA_946404295.1 uncultured Clostridia bacterium
ACTTGAACAAAAAGAAGAAACCCGTTCGCGAACGAACGGGTTTCAACCTTAAATGCGTTTTACCGGGAAACGGTTTTGCACAGAGCGAAATGCTTTAACGGATCAAAACCGATCCGTTCGTTTCCGGTCTGCGCTGAAATGCGGAAGTCGTCTTAATGGACGATGCATTTCTCGGTGTCCTTATCAAAGATATGGACACGCGACGTATCGATCGCGATCTTGATCGTATCCCCCGCTCTCGCGGTGCTGCGGGACGAAACGCGGGCGATGATGTTCTTGCCGTCGGTCGCGTCCTCCTGACCGTCGAAGGACAGGTAGAGATAAATCTCGGCGCCCATCAGCTCGGTGACCTCGACCGACGCGTCGATCGTGGTGTCGGCGGCGTTGGCAAGGAAGGCGGGCTCGTCATGCAGGCACTCGGGACGGATGCCGGCGATGACCTGCTGACCGATGTACTCCTTGAGTTCGGGTCTGTTCGCCTTATCGGCGGGGAGTTTCACGGCGTTCTTGCCCCAGGCGAGGTAGACGTCGTCGCCGCGTTTATCGAGGGTGCAGGTGACGAAGTTCATCTGCGGCGTGCCGATGAAGCCGGCAACGAAGACGTTGCAGGGGTTGTCGTAGAGGTTCTGCGGGGTGTCGACCTGCTGAATGATACCGTCCTTCATAACGACGATACGGGTCGCCATCGTCATCGCCTCGACCTGGTCGTGCGTAACGTAGACGAAGGTGGTACCGACCTTCTGATGAATCTTGGTCAGCTCGGTTCTCATGCTCGCGCGGAGTTTCGCGTCCAGGTTGGAGAGCGGCTCGTCAAGCAGGAAGACCTTCGGGTTCCGGACGATGGCGCGGCCGAGCGCGACACGCTGTTTCTGACCGCCGGACAGCTGCTTCGGGCGACGCTCGAGCAGGTGCTTGATGTCGAGGATGCGCGCGGCTTCTTCGACGCGGCGCTTGATCTCGTCCTTGGTGACCTTGCGGAGTTTCAGACCGAACGCCATATTGTCGAAAACGGTCATGTGCGGATACAGAGCGTAGTTCTGGAACACCATCGCGATGTCGCGATCCTTCGGCGCGATGTCGTTGACGAGGGTGTCGCCGATGTAGAGTTCGCCCTCGGAGATCTCCTCGAGCCCGGCGATCATACGCAGGGTGGTCGATTTACCGCAGCCGGAAGGCCCGACCAGAACCAGGAACTCCTTGTCCTTGATGTCCAGCGTGAAGTCGGAGACGGCGACGACGCCGCCGAGGTACTTCTTGTAAATGTGTTTCAGCGAAAGAGATGCCATTTCAGTTTCCTCCGAACAGATTTTTTGATCGTATCTATTATAACAGATCGCACGCGCGTTGGATAGAGGGGAAACGCCCAAACTTCGGCGCTTCGTCTTGTGCAAGTATCACAATTATAGCATTTCTCGCCCGATTTGTCAACCGGGCGAGAAAATATTTTGCTGATTTATCAGGGATTTGTAGATGAGAGTGTCAGGCGAGGAGTTCGGGGAACTCCGTGACGCGGAAGGCGCGGGAGTAGGCGGTCGTGCCGTCGTGACCCTTGACCTCGACCCGGAAAAAGGCGTTTTGATAATCGGGCTCGGTCGCGGCGCGATACTTGTTTCCGAACCCGGAGACGTCGTAACGGGCGACGAAGTCCTCGCCTTCCCTCTCCGGGACGGTCGCGCCCGCCACCTTATAGGAGCGCCAGTCGGTCACGATCCGCACGAGCGCGGCGTCGCTGCATCGGACGGTGAGGGTGCCGTCCTCGATCGACAGTTCGCGGATCTCGGGACCCGTCGAGGAATAGAAGTTTCCCGCGAGCAGGGCGGCGATCACGTCGTCGTAGTCGAGCGAGGCGGCGCGGATCACCGTCCAGCCGCCGAAATAATCGGGATCCCAATGGCTGTCGTCCGAGCAGATCGGAAAGACGTCCTTTCCCGCTTTCAAAAGGTCGTCGAGGGGAACCGTCGTGTCGGGCAGATCCTCGACCACGCAGCTCTGATTGAAGACCTCGATCCCCCAAAGCCCCTCGAGCCCGATATAGTCGGGATAGTTCTGGAGCGACCAGACGGGATGGTTGTAGCAGACGAAGAAGCCGTTTTCGTTGCCGAGGCGGATCAGGTCGTTGACCGAGTCGACCGAATACTCCGCCCGCGCGTCGAAGCGGCGCATCTCGTCGGTGATCAGTCCAAGCGACGATTTGCAGATGACGCGGCTCTCCGAGAAGAGCGGCGAGAGCGCCGTTTCGCGATCCTTGGCGTAAAAATTGAGGTGATAGGTGCGCTGATAGCGGTCGCCCCGCACCGTAAACTCGTTGATCGCGATCTCGTGCGCGTTCAGGGCGAGAAAGTCGCCGTCCGAGAGGTCGTTGTGCGGAACGAAGATCTCGTGATCGGTGAACGCGAGGATCGAGTAGCCGCGTTCGCGGTACTTCTGCTTGGTCTCCTCGGGGGTCAGTAACCCGTCTGAGACCGTCGTGTGCAGATGCAGATTCGCCTTGTAGAATTGCCCGCCCTCGGGCAGAAGCCATCTTTTCATCGTTGTCCTCCTCCATGTGATCGGCGCGGGACCCGGTTTTTCTGCGGTTAATCAAAGTGCGGGACGTCGAGACGCCGTCCCCTACCGCTGGCGCGTGTGAATAAGATAATCTTTTTCGGTTGCGCGAGCATCCCCCGTTGTAGGGGACGTCGAGGACGCCGTCCCCTACCGCTGGCGCGTGTGAATAAGGTGCCTGCGCGCGTGAACAGGATATTCTTTTCGGTTGCGCGAGCATCCCCGTCGTAGGGGACGGCGTCCTCGACGTCCCGAAAAACCGGCGTCAGTTGCCCATACCCTTACGGGTGAGGTTGATGCGCTGGCGCTGCACGTCCACGCTCTTGACACGCACCTCGATCACGTCGCCGACCGAGAGCACCTCGGACGGGTGACGGACGAAGCGGTCGCACATCTCGGAGACGTGGAGCAGACCGTCGCGGTGAACGCCGATGTCGACGAACGCGCCGAAGTCGGCGACGTTGCGGACGGTGCCGGTCAGGGTCATTCCCTCTTTCAGATCCTTGATGTCGAGAACGTCGGTGCGCAAAAACGGCGCGGGGGCGGCGTCGCGGACGTCGCGTCCGGGTTTCTGCAACTCGGAAATGATGTCGAGCAGCGTCGGCTCGCCGCAGCCGAGTTCACGGCAGAGTTTGGCGAACCCGTACTTTTCGGCTTGGTATTTCAGCAGCGCCAGTTTGCCCTGCCGCACGTCGTCGTCCGAGTAGCGGAAGAGTTTTAAGAGCGCCTTCGCGACGTCGTAGGATTCGGGGTGGACGCCGGTATTGTCGAGGATCTCGTCTGCGTCGGCGATCCGCAGGAACCCGGCGCATTGCTGATACGCCTTTTCGCCGATCTTCGGCACTTTCAAGACTTGTTTGCGCGAGGTGAACTCGCCGTGCTCCTCCCGATAGGCGACGATGTTCTTCGCCGCCGTCGGGCTGACGCCCGAGAGGTAGGAGAGGAGCGAACCCGAGGCGGTGTTGAGGTCGACGCCGACGGCGTTCACGCAGTCCTCGACCACCCCGCCGAGCGCCTCGTTCAGGCGGGCTTGCTTCATATCGTGCTGATACTGACCGACCCCGATCGAGCGCGGCTCGATCTTGACCAGTTCGGCAAGCGGATCCTGCAGGCGGCGGGCGATCGAGACGGCGCTCCGCTCGGTCACGTCGAAGTCCGGGAACTCCTCGGCGCCGAGTTTGGACGCCGAGTAGACCGACGCGCCCGCCTCGCTGACGATGACGTACTTGACGTCGCGGTCGGCGTTCGGAATGACCTCGCCCGAGATGAACTGCTCGCTTTCGCGCGACGCGGTTCCGTTGCCGATGGCGATTACGTCGACGCCGTATTTTTTAATGAGAGAAAGGACGATCCGACGGCTTTCCTCGATCTGCTGTTTCGGGACGGTCGGATAGATGACCGCGGTTTTCAACACCTTACCCGTCCGGTCGACGACGGCGAGTTTGCACCCGGTACGGAAGCCGGGGTCGTAGCCGAGGACGGTCTTCCCCTTCAGGGGCGCCGCCATCAGCAGGTTGCGCAGGTTCTCGGAGAACACCTTGATCGCGCCCTCGCACGCCTCGTCGAAGATCTCGCCCCGGATCTCGCGTTCAAGCGACGGGAAGAGCAGACGGTCGTAACTGTCGGACACGGTCGCCTGCAGCAGCGGGACGGCGGGCGACTTGCGATTGGTGATCACGCGGGACGAGAGTTCCGCGACGGCGAGGTCGCGGTCGAGGACGAGCGAAACCTTGAGATACCCCTCTTTTTCGCCGCGGTTGATCGCCAGCACGCGGTGCTGACGGAGTTTCGAGAGTTTCTCTTCAAAATCGTAGTACCCGGCGTAGGGCGAGTCGCCCTCCTTATTCTGCTTGGTGACGATCGCCGCCTCGCGGTAGCACAGCGCGCGCAGCATCTTGCGGTAGTCGGCGGTGGTCGAAATATCCTCCGCGATGATGTCCGACGCCCCCGCGAGCGCCTCTTCGGGCGTGTTGACCTCTTTCTCGGGGTCGACGTACGCCAGGGCGAGCGTGGGGAAATCCGCCTCGTACTCGTCGCGCTGTTCCACGATCAGGGTCGCCAGCCCCTCGAGCCCCTTGGCGCGGGCGATCGAGGCGCGGGTGGTGCGCTTCGGACGGAACGGCAGATAGATGTCTTCGAGTTCGACCAAGGTGGTCGCGCGTTCGAGCGCCGCCGTGATCTCGGGGGTCAGTTTGTCCTGCCCCGCGATCAGATCCGAGATCTCCTGACGCCGCGCGTCGAAGTTGCGCAGGTAGGTCAGGCGGTCGAAGAGGTTGCGGAGCGTCACGTCGTCGAGCGACCCCGTGACCTCCTTGCGGTAGCGGGCGATAAAGGGGATGGTGTTCCCCTGATCGATCAGGTTCACGGTCGCCTCGACCTGCTCCTGTTTCAGTTTCAACTCTTTTGTAAGCGTTTTGATGACGTCCATTTTTCGTTCCTTTCGGTTATTCCGGGGTTTCGGTGCCGGCGGCGGCGAGGAGGGTCTTTATTTCCTCCTCCGTCAGGTCGCGCCACGCGCCGGGGGCGAGCGTCGGGTCGAGCGGGATGCCGGCGAACGACTCGCGTTTGAGAGACGTGATCTTGTTCCCGATCCGCTCGAACATCCGTTTGATCTGGTGGTATTTGCCCTCGGTCAGCGTGACCGTGCCGGCGGTGCGGCTCTCGTCGGGCAAGAGCGTCGCGGGTTTACATTCCTCTCCCTCTCCGATCTTAAGCCCCAGGCGGAAGCGTTCTTCGGCGTTTTCGGGCAGGGGGCTTTCGCAGGTGAAGGAGTAGACCTTTTCGACGTGGCGGCGGGGCGAGAGGGCGCGGTGCGCCGTCTGTCCGTCGTCGGTCATAACGAGAAGCCCGGTGGTGTCCCGGTCGAGACGACCGACCGGGAAAAGACCGCGCTTCCGGTATTCGGGCGGGAAAAGTTCGAGAACGTACGGGAGCGACCGATCGTCGGTCGCGCTGACGTACCCCGCCGGTTTATTCAGCATCGCGTAGATATACTTCCGGTAGACGAGCGGAGCGCCGCAAAGCGTCACCGCGTCGCACGCCGGGTCGACCTTGCGGTCGGGTTCGCGGACGACGACGCCGTTGAGGATCGCCTGCCCCGCCCGGATCGCGGCGGTCGCTTCTTTGCGGGAGAGCGTCCCGCACTCGGAGATCAGTTTGTCGAGCCGCACGGGATCAGTCCTTGATCTCTTCCATCGTGAACGCCTCGAGCACGTCGCCCTCCTTGATGTCGTTGAAGCGTTCCAGCCCGACGCCGCACTCGTAACTCTGCGCGACCTCTTTCACGTCGTCCTTGAAACGGCGCAGAGAGGCGATCTTGTCCTCGAACACGACG
>CAMJDE010000129.1 GCA_946404295.1 uncultured Clostridia bacterium
GCCGTCGGCGCCGCGATACGCTATGATTTTGCCGCCCGTCCGGGCGGCAAAAGTTATCAACATCCCGTGCCGCTTGCGGCACGGGATACGTTTTGGATTCCTTTGTAGGGGTCGGCGTCCACGACGACCCGTTTTTGCCTCCACCCTTGGGGGAGGTGGCACGGCTTGCCGTGACGGAAGGGGTTTCGGCGCGCGGCGTGTCAATATACCAAAGGCAAAGAGAACAACGGCAGTTCCGTTTTTGAAACCGCAAAACGCCGTCGAAAAAGCGGGCGCTTTTGCGCCCGCGCGATATGCGACGTGCCTGCGGCACTACGCGCGATATGAGAGCCCGACGCAACTGCGTCGGGCTCTCGCGATATGTTTGCTTCGCAAACGCGATATGCGCTCGCTCCGCTCGCGCGTGAACGGGGGTTACAGATCGTTCCTTACGAGATCCTCGTAACTCTCCCGTCTCACAACGAGTTCGTCCTTGCCGTTCGAGAGAAAGACGACGGGCGGGCGGGGAATGCGGTTATAGTTGGACGCCATCGAGTAGTTATACGCCCCGGTGACGAGTACCGCGAGCAGGTCTCCGCGCTCGGGGGTGGCGACGCGCGCGCCCTCGGCGACGAGGTCCCCGCTCTCACAGCAGCGCCCCGCGACGGTGACGGCGCGGTCGGGCGCGCGGTCGGCGTGGGTGGCGTTCACGACGGTATAGACCGAGCGGTAGAGGGCGTAGCGCGGATTATCCGGCATCCCGCCGTCGACCGAAACGTAGGTACGGAAGCCCGGGATCTCCTTCACCGTTCCGACGGTGTAGAGCGTCATTCCCGCGTCCGCGACGATGCTCCGTCCCGGCTCCATCAGAACCGTAGGCATCGGAAGCCCGTTCGCTGAGGCGTCGCGCCTCACCGCGTCGGCAAGAGAGCGGATCGCGGCGGCGTAATCGAACGCCGGATCGCTCTCGGTATAGCGCACGCCGAACCCGCCCCCGAGGTTCAGAACGCTCGCGACGAAGCCCGTCTCGTCCCGCACCGAAGCGATAAAGCGGAGCATCACGTCGGCAGCGTCCGCGAAGGGCGACACGTCGAAGATCTGCGACCCGATGTGGCAATGGAAGCCGACCAACTCGATATGCGGGAGCTGCAGCGCGAGTTTCGTGAGGTCAAGCGCCGCCCCGGTCGCGATGGGAGACCCGAACTTCGAGTCCACCTTTCCGGTCGTCACGGCGGCGAAGGTGTGCGGGTCGATCCCCGGCGTCACGCGGAGCAGGATCGTCTGCCGGATCCCGCGCTCGCCCGCCAACCGATCGAGCGCGATCAGTTCCTCGCGGCTGTCGCACACGAAGCACCCGACGCCCGAATCAAGCGCGAGCGCGATATCGGCGTCGGTCTTGTTGTTTCCGTGGAAAAAGGCGCGTTCAAGCGGAAACCCCGCCTCTTTCGCCGTAAAAAGTTCACCCGGGGACACCAGATCGACCGACGCCCCGCACTCCGCCATGATCCGATAGATCGCCTTCACGCAGAACGCCTTGCCCGCGTAGACCGGGCGCGACTGCCCCCCGAAGGCGGCTTTCATCTCGGTTTGGTAGAGCGCGATCCGGCAGCGGATCCGGTCCGCGTCCACGAGGTAGAGCGGCGTGCCGTACTTCTTTGCGAGCGCGGCGGTATCGACCCCGGCGAACCGCAGCCGCCCGGCGTCCCCCACCGTCACGTTGTCGTGCAGAATGATCTTTTCAGAGGAGTTTGTCAAGCCGATCCACCGCCTCTCTCGTCGTTTCATGAGACCCGAACGCCGTCAGCCGGAAATACCCCTCGCCCGCAAGTCCGAAGCCCGCGCCGGGGGTGCCGACCACCTGCGCCTCGCAGAGCAGTTTGTCGAAGAACTCCCACGATCCGAGCCCGCCGGGACATTTCAGCCACAGGTAGGGCGACGCCGTCCCGCCGGTGAACGGGATCCCCTTCTTTTGAAGCAGATCCGCGATCAGGGCGGCGTTGTTTTTATAGTACGCGATATTCGCCATACATTCCGCCATTCCCTCGTCCGAGAGCGCGGCTTCGGCGGCGCGCTGCACGACGTAGGGAACGCCGTTGAACTTGGTCGCCTGCCGTCTCTCCCACATCTTTTTCGGGGAGAGCGCCCCGTCTCCGAGCGACGCGGGGACGACGGTCCAGCCGCAGCGCGTCCCGGTAAAGCCCGCCGTCTTCGAGAGTGAGCAGAACTCGACGGCGCATTTTTCGGCGCCCTCGACCGCGTAGATCGAGCGGGGCGAACCGTCCGCGATAAACGCCTCGTACGCCGAATCGTAGAGGATCAGCGACCCGGTTTTCAGGGCGAAATCCACCCACTCGGCAAGCCCCTCTTTCGAGTAGACGGCGCCGGTCGGGTTGTTCGGCGAACAGAGATAGATCAGCCGGGGCGTCTCGGACAGTCCCGCGGGGGAGGGAAGAAAGCCGTTTTGCTCGTTCCCTTCGACGTATTCGACCGTCCGTCCCGCCATCAGGTTCGAGTCGACGTAGACGGGATAGACGGGATCGGGCACCAAAACCGGAACGTCGGCGAACAGATCGACGAAGTTGCCGAGGTCGCTCTTCGCCCCGTCCGAGATAAAGATATCGTCGGCGGCGACCCCGACCCCGAACGAGGCGTAGTGCCGCGCGACCGCCTCACGCAGAAAATCGTAGCCGTACTCGGGCGCGTAGCCGCGGAAGGTCGCGGCGTCCGCCATCTCGTCGGTCGCCCGGTGCATCGCCCGGATCACCGTCGGCGCGAGCGGGAGCGTCACGTCCCCGATCCCGAGCCGCAGGATCTTTTTGTCCGGGTGCGCTTCCGCGTAGGCGCGCACGCGCTTCGCCACGTCCGAGAAGAGATAGGACGGCTTGATTCTGAGAAAGTTCTCGTTCAATTGCAGTTTCATGGTTTTTCCGATCCCGTCCGGGATCGCCTTTCTTTTGCTGTGGGGATCAGTCGCCGAACCGACAGGTCCCGTCGAATACGAACTCCGCGCCCCCCGTCATCAAAACGGTCAGGTCGGAACGGCAGACGACCGACAGGTCTCCGCCCAAGAGATGCACCGTCACCGGGACGTCGAACCGACAGCGCCCGGTCAGGCACGAAGCCACGACCGACGCGCAGGCGCCCGTCCCGCAGGCAAAGGTCTCGCCGCTCCCGCGCTCCCAGACCCGCATCTCGATCTCGTCGTCGGAGAGTACCCGGACGAACTCGGTGTTCACCCGGTCGGGGAAGAAGGGATGGTTTTCAAAAAGCGGACCGATCGTTGCAAGATCCAGCCGCCGGGTATCCGAAACGAAGGTCACGGCGTGGGGGTTTCCCATCGAAACGGCGGTGATATCCCACGTTTTGCGCCCGACCGCGAGGGGATAGTCGCGGATCAGTCCGTCGGCGTCGACCGGGATGCTCCGCCCCTCGAGGATCGCGCGCCCCATCTCGACCGAGACAGAGGAAAACGCGCCGGACTCGTCCCGGTTGACGGTCAGCCGTTTGATCCCGGAGAGGGTCTCGACCGTCAGTTCGTCCTTGAACCCGCCCACCCGTTCGACGAGGTAGCGCGCGACGCAGCGGATGGCGTTGCCGCACATTTTTCCCTCGCTCCCGTCGGCGTTGAACATCCGCATCTTCGCGTCGGCGACCGAGGACGGGCAGATCAGAACGATCCCGTCCGCTCCGACCGCGTGACGGCGGGGGGAGAGGGCGACGGCGACGGCGGCGGGGTCGGCGAGTTCGCGTTCCAGACAGTTGAAGTAAATGTAGTCGTTGCCCGCCCCGTGCATTTTGGTAAACGAAAGCGTTTCTCCCATTTCAGTCACCCACAAGGTCGGTCATCGACCAAAGCCCCGGTTTCCGGGAGACGAGAAAGCGGACGGCGGCAAGCGCCCCGTCGGCGAACAGCGCGCGGCTGTGCGCCTCGTGCTTGAGTGTGATGGTCTCGTTGTCGGTCCCGATCAGCACCTCGTGCTCGCCCACGATATTGCCGAGCCGCACGGCGTGAATGCCGATCTCGTTCTTCTGCCGCTTGACCTGTCCCCCGCGCCCGAACAGAAACGCCGTCTCACCTTCGCGCACCGACGAGATCGCCCGCGCGATCGAGAGGGCGGTGCCGCTCGGCGCGTCGAGTTTGCGGTTGTGATGCTTCTCGATGATCTCGATATCGGCGTCGGGGTAGAGGGCGGCGATCGCCTTCGCAGCTTTTGTAAGCGCGGCGATCCCGAGCGAGTAATTCGACGCGAAAAATACGGGGATTTTTTCAGCCGCCCCCCGGATCAGGGCGAGTTCGCCGTCGGTCTGTCCCGTCGTCGCGATCAGCAGCGGAAGCCGGTTTTTCACGGCGTATTCGGTCAGCGTTTTCGTCGCCGCGTGATGCGAAAAATCGACGATTGCGTCGGCGTCTGCCGTCACCTCGTCAAGCGAGGAAAGACACCCGTCGGCGCCCGATACGTCGACCCGCGCGACGATCTTCATATCGTCGGTTTTCGCGGCGGCAAGTTCGACCTCTTTGCCCATTCGCCCCGCCGCGCCGAAGAGGATCAGCCGGATCATACGGCAAGCCCCTCCTTCCGCATCAGGGCGAGCAGGGTCTGTTTATGCCCCTCTTCCAATTCGGTCAGGGGCAGACGGAGCGTGTTTTCGGTAAAGCCCATCGCCGCGACGGCGGCTTTCACCGGGATCGGATTGACCTCCGAGAAGAGCGCGTCGATCAGGGCGTGGTAGCGGCATTGAAGTTCCGCCGCGCCCGCGACGTCGCCCGCGAAGAACCGTTCGGTGATCTCGACCGTCTCGCGCGGCAGGATATTCGAGAGCACCGAGATCGCGCCGATCCCGCCCATCGCCATCAGCGGAACGATCTGATCGTCGTTGCCCGAGTACAGATCGAGTTTCCCGCGGACGTAGGACATGGTCTCGACGATCTTCGAGATGTTGCCGTTCGCCTCCTTGAAGGCGACGATGTTCGGATGCTCGGCGAGCGCGGCGTAGGTTTTGGGCTCGATGTTGACCCCGGTGCGCGACGGCACGTTGTAGAGGATCGTGGGGACCCCCGCCGCGTCGGCGATTGACGTATACATCTTGATCAACCCGTTCTGGGTCGCTTTGTTATAGTAAGGGGTGACGACCAGGATCGCGTCGGCGCCGACCGACGCGGCGTATTTGGAGAGGTCGACGGCGTAATCGAACTCGTTCGAACCCGTCCCGGCGATCACCGGCACTCTGCCGGCGGCACGCTGCACGGCGTAGGCGATCGCGGCGCGATGCTCCTTGTCCGCGAGGGTGGAGGACTCGCCCGTCGTGCCGCAGGCGACGAGGGCGTTGACCCCGTTCTCGATCTGCCAATCGATGAAGCGCCCGTAGGCGTTGAAGTCGATCCGTCCGTCCTTGAACGGCGTGATCAGGGCGGTGGCGATGCCGCGAAATACGGTTTTCTTTTTCATGTCTGTACCTCTTTCCAAAATATTCGACGAAATGAAACAAAAAGCGCCGATCCGCGAAAATACGGATCGGCGTCTGATAATCCCCCTATGACCTACGACGAAAACACCGATAGCACTCCGCGAAACGCGACAGTCCTGCGGATATTCTCCGCAGCCCCAGCTATCCGGGCGATCGAGACACCGGACACTTCGGCGCCCATCCCTTTCCCGCGGCAAAACCTGCGTCGGTCGAAAACCCGCGGTTACTGATGATAAGGCGCGCCTCTATCTTGTTACTCGGTATTTTATCACACGCTTTTTCTTTTGTCAAGAAGGAAGATCAAACTTTTGCCTTTTTTTCATTTTTTTCCGTCCGGGAAGCGACGCGCCCGGAAAGCGGCGGGGCAGGGGATCCGAGAGCAGAACGTCGGCGGCGGCGCGCGC
>CAMJDE010000130.1 GCA_946404295.1 uncultured Clostridia bacterium
GCTCGGTCTGCGGCGAGACGATCGAAGAAAAAACCGTCGAAAAGACGGCGCACACCCCGGGCGAATGGGTCGACGACGCGGCGGCGGGAAAATCGTACAGAGAATGTTCGGTCTGCCACACGCGGGTCGAAGAAAAGCCCTATACGCCGCCCGCTGCGACCGACAATCGCTTCGCGGGCGCAGCGCTGCGCTACGTCGGCTATAACGGCTCGATCGACGACAAGACCGCCTTCCCGACCTCAAACGAGGTCAACGCGTTTCTTTCGCGCGTCACGATCTCGTTCTTCGACGACGGGACGGCAGACGCCCAAGGGAACGTGACGGACGCGCGCTTTGAGATCGTTTCGGCGGGCGACGACGGACAGATCGACTGGGCGATCTTCGGTACGTATTCCGCCGCTGCGAAAGCCCTCTCCTGCGAGATGACGGTCGCCTCGTACTTCGACGGCGCGACCGGAAAATACTATCACGGCTCCAACGCGTCGAAATTCCCGCTCTACTTCCTCGAGGTCAACGGCGGGATCTCGATCAATACCGACAAGGGGTTGTTCGAGGTTCAGTCCTATATCTCGAACAACAGCCTGCAAGCCGGAAAGAACGTCGCCGTCAAGGGCAGTTTCTTCTTCCAAAAGGACGACGCGACCCCGACGCACGCGCAGGTTCCCGAGGATACGAACGACGATCGCTGGGAGCGGTTCGTCGAGAACAAGGTATTTACCTTCTCGGGCGCGACCTCGACCGGATCCGACGGCGCGGCGTACAATACCGCCTACGCGGGCGCGACGGTGCAGTTCTTTGCCGACAATTACGCCGAGTTCCGCCGCCGGATGGCGGTTCGCGCCGGCACGGCGGTCGATTTTGACCTCGTGCTGGGCGGCAGTTATACGATCGAAGAGACTGCGGACGGATACGAGATCGTTCTCATCCCCGCAAAACGCTTCCTCGACGGGGAGGAGACCGCCGTCGTGGGCGGCAGCGTCACGCTGTCCTACGACGCGGCTTCGGGCTCCGTCCGTTTCGTCGAGTATTCCGACGCGGGCTACGTCGTGACGAGCACGTTCGCCCTCTCGGCGGGCGCGACCCCGACGAAATACGTCGCGCCTCCCGTCGCCGACAACTGGGACGCCGACCTGATCGCCGCCGCCTTCCGCGCGGTGGGAGCGACCAAAGACCTCACGCTCCCGAAACTCGACCGCGTGCAGAGTATGACCAAATCCGACGTCGTGGGCGGCAAGGTCACCGTCACGATCGTGATGGCGTCGGGCAGCGCGGCGCGTCAAGCCGCCGATCTGTACAAGGGACGGACGGTTCCCTACTCGTTTGAATATACCCGCTCCGAGGGCAGCTTCGACTACTATCTCACGGCGCACAACGAAGCAGAGTTCGGTCTTTTCGTCAACGAAGGCAACGGGACCGTGACCATCGAGATCGCGGCGTTCTCCCCCGCCTATCCCGCAAACGAGATCGGCGCCTGGCTCGTTGACCGCGACGTGACCGACGGGATCGTCGACTTCCGCTCCTCCTCCGCCGTCAGCTACACCTGGAACGACGGAACCCTCTACGTCTATCTGCGGAAGGACGCCGCGGCAAGCGGCGTGATGAAGGCGTACACCGACGAACTGACGACGGCGGGGCGCTTCTCCGTCGAGACGGTTTCGGGCAAGACCCTCTACGTCTCGGAGAACCGGCAGATCGTCTTTCATCTCTCGACCGACGTCTCGGGCGCCCGTCCCTTCGTTACGATCGGGTTCCTCTCGCCGTCTGTTCTGCCGCTGCGGGAATATCCCGCCGATCTGATCGCGACGCTCCTTGCGGGGACCGACGACGCCTTCTTCAACTTCGCGACCGACGCCGCGACCGAATACCGTCCGCTCTATCACGGTCAGCCCGACGAGTTCGAGGGCGAGTTCTATATCTACCTGCCCGCCGACGCGGACGGCGCGGCGGTCGCCGCCTCGATCCGTGACGGCTTCGTCGCCCTCGGCTATGCGCCGAACGACGTCCGGTTCGGTTTCGGGGACGAACCCGACTGCAAACGGACCGGGCTGGTTTCTCCCGACAAGGAGATCGCCGTTTCGGTCGAGGGCTACGACGTCGGGACGCTGGTCGAATGGGGCGCCTCGGACGGCACCTACTGTTACGCGATCGTGCGGATCGTCAACCTGACGATGGTCGAGGACCTCGCGTGGATCGAATCGGTCAAGGTGACGCCGTTCACGACGCAGTATCCCTACGGTTTCTACTTCGACGGCAAACTGACCGTCACCTTCTCGAACGGCAAGACAGAGGTCCCCACCCTCACGACGGGCGAGGGCGGCAACTTCGCGTACACCCTGACGCCCGATTCCGAAACCGACGGCGCCAAGACGGTCACCGTCACCTATCTCGGTCGCTTCACCGACTCCTACCAGATCTACCTCGGCGAGCCCGACGTGATCGAATCCATCCGGGCGACGGGATTCACGACGACGTGGTATCAAAACGACGTCTGGTCGTTTGACGGCGTCCTGACCGCGACGTGGTCGAAGAGCGGGGATCGACCGCTGTCGCTTGACGACGTGACCTTCTACCCCGCCCCCGATATGACGACTGTCGGCTCGAAGCACGTCACCGTGACCTTGAAGACCGACGCGACCATTTCGGCAAGCGTGGATTTCGTCGTGAGACCCCGGACCGTCGGTTTCGAGTATCGGAACACGGACGAATGGGATATCACCGAGGGGTACGCGAAGTTCGCCGTCTACGCGATCGGCGGAAGCGTCAACGGATCCGGCAAGTGGGTCAGCGTGCGGCAGCGCAGCGGCGTCTTCACGGTCAGCGTCGACAAAGACACGACCTCGTTCTATATCGTGCGGCTGTCGGTCGAAACCGACGTGTTCGACGGAGAAACGCACACGCTTGATTCCGACGGCGTTCTGAACGTCTCGGACGCGCTCACGATACCCGGCGAAAGCGCCGGGGAGGTTCCCACCTTCGCGTTCGGGGCGCAGTAAAAAAGAATACGAAAGGCGGCGACCCGCGGGGCGCCGCCTTTTTGAATGTGGAGTGGGGCAAAGCGTTCACGCTTCGCGCGATATGTTGCGTAAGCGCAACGCGATATGTTTTGCCGCCCTGCGTCAAAACGCGATATGCGGCGTTTCACGCCGCGCGATATGCCGCTGCGCGGCGTTAAAAGATCAGGGCGGAAAGCCCGGTGAGGTCGAAGAGGAGTCCGACCGAAAAGCCCATCGCCCAGAGGACGGCGACGATCGCGACGTTCTGCCGGATCGGGCGGTTGACGCGATAGAGGATCAGCGTTCCGATCCCCGCGCCCGAGAGCAGCCCCGCGAGCATCGAGCCCGCCGAGATCGCGCCCTTGAGGAAGAGTTCGGTCACGACCACCGACGCGGCGCAGTTCGGGATCAGCCCGACGAGCGCCGCCGCCGCCTGCGGCAGGACGGGAACCGAGGAGAGCAGATCGGAGAGTCGCTCTTCCCCGACGAAGAAAACGACGGTATTGAGAAGAAAAACGGTCACGAAAAGATAGGCGGCGATCTTCGCCGTGTGGAGAAGCGAGGAGAGCAGGATCGTTTTCCACCCGCGCTTGCCCGAACAGTCCGCGCACCCGCAGGGGCAGGCGGTCGGCTCCTCGGACCCGTTATCGGAGGACGGGACGTCGGGGACGCCATCCCCTACCGCGGGGGAACGCGGGACGTCGTGGACGCCGTCCCCTACTGCGGGGGGTTTACCCCCGTTTTTGCGGAAGAACGAGAGAACGAGGTCGGTGAAGAAACCCAAAAAGACGCCGCAAACGACCTTCACGAGAAGGATCTTCAGGATCAGGAGCGGGGCGGCGCGTTCGGAGATCAGGATCGGGAGCATCTCGTCGGAGGTCGAGAGAAAGACGGCGTAGAGCGTTCCGAGCGAGAGCACCCGCCCGGCGTAAAGACCCGCCGCCGCGGCGGAAAAACCGCATTGGGGGATCGCGCCGAGCAATCCGCCGAAAAGCGGAGCACACCGACCCGATCCCGCGATCAGACGGCGGCTTCCCGCTCCGGCGCGGCTTTCGAGCCACTCCATGAACAGGTAAGAGAGGAACAGGAACGGGAGTACGATCCCGAAGTCCTTTAAGGTGTCGAGGATCACGTCAAGCATGGGATTTCCTTTCGGTTTTGTCCGACGCGCGGCATTTGGCGCAGCGCCCGAACAGCAGGGTCAGTTTGTCGTCGAGTTCAAAGCGGTCGGTGGCAAGGATCTGACGGCGCAAAAACGTCGAGACCGAGCAATCGAGGTGCTGCATCCTGCCGCACACCGTGCATTTGAGATGCAGGTGCGAGTCGCACGCCGCGCCCGAAAGATACTGATAGTAGATCGTGCGCCCGAGCTCGAACCGCCGCACGCGTCCCTCTCCGACAAGCGAACGCATCAGCCGGTAGACCGTGCTCTTCCCCACCCGTCCGTCGAGGGCGGCGACGATCTCCTCCATCTTCAGTTGGCGGGTCTTGTTCTGCCCGAGATAGTCGAGCAGCCGTTCCTTCTGGTCGGTGCGGTATCCTTCCATTTGCTTTTCTCCTCTCAAATTGAGAGTTGCTCTCATTTTCAAACGGTATTATCATAGAACAATTCCGCCGCGATGTCAACGATCGCGGCGGAATGTTTACAAATTGTTCATAGGTTTTGCGTCGAAGGTCACGGCGCGCCGGGGGGCGTCACTCGATAAAATCGGAGAACGTTTTTTCGGTCACGACGAGGATCTTCGGCTGCCCCTCCTCGTTGATCTCGCTCCAGCTGTAGTCGGTCTCGTAGCCGAGGTCGCGCCCGACCAGGATCCGGAAGTCGGAGCGCGCGCCGCCGAGCATATCTTTGCCGGCAAGGAACCCTTCGACGGGACAGAACAGGTAGAGTTCGGCGACCGACGAATCGGCGAAGGCGCGCGCGCCGATCTCTTTCATTTCGACGTCGTCGCCGATCACGACGGTTTTAACGGTTTTGGCGCCGGAAAACGCCTCTCTCGCGATCGACGCGACGGGAAGCGTGATCTCACGCCCGAGTTTTTCGTCGTATACGGTGATCTCACGCGGCAGAACGACGGTCTCCTTTCGCGCGCCGGCGTCGGTCACGCCGACGACCGAGAAGGTCTCGGAGTAGGTCAGGCGGTAGCGGAGATCGCCGACGTCGTAGACCGCGTCGAGATCGCCGAGCGGCAGATAGAGCGTCGGCATCCAGCCCATCCGCGGAAGGGGGGCTTCGTCGGTTTCGTTTTCGGCTCGGTAGAGCAGATTGCCGATCCCCGCCGTGTGCCACGCGACGCCGGTCTCGTTCAAGTGAAAGTTGGTGTCGAAAAAGTAGTTCGGGGGATAGACGAAATCGGTCATACGACCGAGAAGATCGCAATGCAGGTTTTGCGAAAGGAACGTTTCAAACGTCTCGCAACGCGCGGCGGCTACGTCGTCGAGGGCGACGCCGGTGATCGAGAGCGCGGTTTCCCCGACCTCGGTTTCGAGGGCGTCGAGGGCGAGCGGGGTCTCTTCCCCGTTTTCGCCGCGGGAGGTCAGCGCCATCGCGTTCATCGGGCAAAAGGCGAAGTAGACCTTCGCGCCGCGCCTCTCTACCCTGTCGATATAGGCGTTCAGGTAATCGAGAAAGTCGGGCGAGACGGTCGATTCGTCCGGGATGATCGGGGTCGTGGGATCGTAGTAGCCGTCCATCGCGTTGGTCTCCCGCGGGTAGACGAGATCGCCCGCGGCGTTGAAGTTCCGGCTGTTGTAGACCGAGTCGGGGTCGGGGGCGCCGTCTTTCAGATAGCGCAGTTTTTCGCCCGCGACCGACCAGAGAGCGCCGAGGAGCGACGGGTAGTTCTCG
>CAMJDE010000131.1 GCA_946404295.1 uncultured Clostridia bacterium
GACCCGACGGCGTACCTGCGTACGCCAAGCGGTCGCAAACGCGGATAGGAAAACAATATGATAAAACGGAGAAAACCGTTCGCGTTCGCGAACGGTTTTCCACCTTAATAGCATCTTGCTGTGTGAAACAAATCTTTCAAAGCAAAATGCTTTAACGGACTATAAGATAATCCTTGTTTTCCGGTCTGCGCTGAAATGTGCGTGTCAAACCTTTCCGGAGGCGGCAGCCGCGCCACCAGCCAGAATCCCGCCGATCAGCATCATGATCGGACCCGCGGCGATCGAAACGTCGTGCTTGTTCGCCATCACGAGCGCGAACACGAAGACGAGGATCGCGGCGACGACGGTCAGAGCGCCGACGAGCGAGACGACCGTATTGAGACTCTTCACGCCGACGAATTTCGCGACGGCGAAGAGAGCGGTCACGACGATCGCGAGAATGAAGGTCGCCCAAGCGAAGATATTGGTGACGGCATAGCCCTCGTAGGTGGAATCGGCACGTTTCGCCAGGTCGTTGAGGTCAGCCAGATCCGAAAGTTTTGCGTAGGTGGTTCCGCCGAGCAGGGCGTCCCACTTCAGGAAGTTGCCGAACATACCGATAATGGCAAGGACGAGACCTGCGATGATCAGGGCACAGAGGACAAGGGTTTTGACGTCAAACGCGATTTTTTTGGACATGGTTTTTTCTCCTTTCGACGGAGTTATCTCCGCTTATTGTAACTATATTGTAGCATATCCGGTCGAAAAATGCAAGCGAAACGGGAGAAAAAAGAAAAACCCTCCTTTTTGAAGAGGGCTGTCAGAGAGAGCGGCGAACCGCGACAAACGACGAGACTCCGGTGAGCAGCCCGCCCGAGAGCGAGAAATACGCACCGACAGAGAGGAGCACGCGGCTGCCTTCCCCGCCCGCCGAGACCGAAAAGAGGACGGCGAAGAGGAAGAAAACGACCGCCGCGAGGGCGAGCAGAAATCCCGCCCCGGCAACGTACCAGCGGGGGCGCGTTTCGGTCGGGGCAAGCCGCGTCCAAAGGAGCAGAAGCAGGGTGACGCACGCCCCGACGGCGACCGCCCACGCAAAGCCGCGAGCCACGCCGAAGAAGCGGAAACCCTTCCCCGTGACCTCGCGCATCGCGTCGTTTTGGTTTGCCCACGCGGCGAGCGTGCGGCTCTCGCGGATGATCGCGTCGGTCGCGGGATTCTTGGTCAGGAGCGAAGCGAACGGAAGGATCAGCCCCAAAATCGAAAGGGCGGCGCCGGGGGTCGCGAAGGCGAGCGGAAGGAACGGGAGAATGCCCGCATTCTTTCCTTTATTATTTCTTTTATCCGGCACGGCGGCGCCTCCTTTCCCGCGCGGGGGCGGTTGCGAAAATTCCCGTATTACAGGGTGAAAGTGATCGTGAAGGGATAGTGGTCCGAGAGATAGATCCCGCAGTTCTCGTCACGCCACACCGAGAGGTCGCGGGCGGTTTCTGCGCTTTTCGGATCCAGATAAATGTAGTCAATCTTGCGCGGCTCGTCGTTCGAGCCCGGAACGAGTCTGCCGAACCAATGGAAGGTCGGTCCGCTCTCGCGGGTCGTCTCGACGAGCGGGAAAACGGTGTTGGCGTCGACCCACTTCATCGTCTCGGACTCGGGCTTCGCGTTGAAGTCGCCGAGAACGACCGTCGCGTCGCAGGGGAGTTCCTTCTGCTTTTGCGCAAGGTATTCGGTGATCTGTTTGATCCCGAGAATGCGCGCCTCGTCGGAGACGTGATCGAGATGCACGCCGACGACGCGGAGCAGTTTGCCGTTCTCTTTTGAGAGAAGCACCGCGACGGGGCAAATGCGGGGGCATTGGCTCTGGTTCGGATAGCGCGAACCGGGGACGAGCGGCGTCGGACTGAGCCAGAAACTCTCGAAAGCGACGAGTTCAAACAAGCCGTGCTTGACGGCGATCGTGACGCCCTCTCCCCTGCGGTCGGCGTTTCTGCCGTGCCCGTAGAGGTCGTAGCCGTCGAGATGGTTTTTGAAGAACGCGCGGATCGGGTCGATCACCTCCTGAAAGCAGATCAGGTCGGGCGACTCCACCCGGATCTTTTCGAGGATCATCCCCGAACGGAAGAGAAACGAGTTGACCCCGTCCTCGCCGAGATAGACGCTTCTTACGTTAAACGAGCAGACTTTCAGTTCCATTTTTATTCTCCGTCCTTCGGGACAAGACGCCCGAGCGTTTTCTCAAACAGTAAGCCGTAGGGATGTTCGGAAAGGTAGGGGTAGGTGACCCGCACCGTCTCGCGGACGTAGTCGGCGGCGAGCCGCGACGCGGTCTCGAGCGTTTTGCCCGAGAGGATATGTCCGACCATCACCGAGGTAAAGACGTCGCCCGTCCCGTGGATCGGGGCGTCGATCCGCTCGTGGAAATACGAGAAGATCTTGTTTTCGGCGGCGTCGTAACCGACGACCCCGTATTCCCCGCCGCACGCGACGCTGGTGAGCACGACGCTCTTGCATCCCGCGTCGACCAGCCGCCGGATCAGACCGTCGATATACGCGCGGTCGTAACCGCCCGCCGGGTACTCCTCGCCGAGCATAAAGCACGCCTCGGTGACGTTCGGGGTGGCGACGGCGGATTTTTGACAGAGTTTCATCATATCGGCGGCGTGGGCGGCGTCAAATCCCCAGTAGAACTTTCCGTTGTCCGCCATCGCGGGGTCGACGACCAGCAGGGTGTTTTCGTCCGAGAGCCGGTCGATCAACTCGGAGACCAGCGAAACCTGCCGTCCCTTGCAGAGATATCCGGTGTAGATACAGTCAAACCTGATCCCCGTTTTTTTCCAATGTTCGGAGATCGGAGCGATGTCGTCGGTGAGATCGCGCACCGTATAACCCGTAAACCCCCCCGTATGGGTCGACAAAACGGCAGTAGGGAGGATCACCGTCTCGTGCCCCATCGCCGAAAGGATCGGCAGGGCGACGGTCGTCGAACACTTCCCGAAACAGGAAATATCCTCGACGGTAAGCACGCGCTTTTGGATCGGAGTATGATACATGGAGAACGCCTCTTTTCCGTCCGCTCCGGCGGACCGGTTGATATCGAAGGGTATTATAGCATAGGTCCCCGATTTTTTCCACCGTTTTCGAAAAAAAAAGCGAAAAAAGCATAAACGGGCGCAAAAAGAGGTAAAAAAACGCGTTCTCTCACGCGCGCGCGGTTGACAAAATCGGCTTTTCATTTTATAATAAAATAGATATAATAGATTTTTCCGAAAGGGGACAAGCCGTGGACGCCGACGCCTACCGTTCCTGCCGCCTCTGCCCGCGCGCCTGCGGGGTCGACCGCACGGCGGGCAAGACCGGCGCCTGCCGGGTCGGAAGCGAACTCCGGGTCGCGCGCGCCGCGCTCCACCCGTGGGAGGAACCCTGCCTCGTCGGGGACAAGGGTTCGGGCGCCGTCTTTTTTGCGGGATGCGGGCTGGGCTGTATCTACTGTCAGAACCGCGCGATCTCGCGAGGCGAGGCGGGGGCGGCGATCACGGTCGAACGGCTCGCAACGATCTTTCTCGAACTGCAGGAAGCCGGGGCGGCGAATATCAACCTGGTCACCGGGACGCAGTTTCTCCCCTCGATCCTTCCGGCGCTCGCGTCGGCGCGGGAACGGGGACTTTCGCTCCCCGTCGTGTGGAACTCGGGGGGATATGAAACCGATGCGACGCTCGACGCGCTTTCGGGCTCGGTCGATGTTTTCCTTCCCGATTACAAGTACGCGTCGGCGAAAACGGCGAAGGCGTGTTCAGGCGCGCCCGACTATCCCGCCGTCGCCCTCGCGGCGATCGAAAAGATGCTGTCGATCTCGGGCGAACCGATTTTCGCCGATGACGGGCGCTTGCTCCGCGGGACGGTCGTCCGGCTGCTTCTGCTCCCGGGACGGCTGCTCGAAGCCAAGACCGCGCTCTCGCGGGTTTTCCGGCTCTGCGGGAACTCCGTGATCTACAGTCTGATGCGCCAGTACACCCCGCAGCCGGGGCTTCCCTCTCCGCTCGACCGCCGCGTCACCGACCGGGAATACAAGTCCTTCGTCGATCACGCGCTCGCGCTCGGGGTCGAGCGCGGGTACACGCAGGAAAAGGACTGCGCCGAAGAGAGTTTTATCCCCGCGTTCGACCTGACGGGGGTGCTGCCGAAATGAACGAAACGAACAATCCGAAGTTGAAGTCCCTCGCACAAGTTTTGCGGCGGAGGATGACCGAGGAAGAGCGGCATCTTTGGTATGACTATCTCCGAAAGAGTCCGGTCACGTTTCAAAGGCAAAAAGTAATCGGACCCTATATCGTCGATTTCTACTGTGCAAAAGCGCATTTGGTCATCGAGATCGACGGAGCGCAGCATTTTGAAGAAGAAGGAAAAGCGAAGGATCGGGTGCGGGACGCCTTTTTATCCGAACTCGGTATTCGGGTTCTTCGGTATTCAAACGTCGAGATCAATCGCAACTTTCGCGGCGTTTGCGAGGACATACTGCGATATTTACCGAAGGGCGAACTCCGTTCCACGTCTTCCCCTTGAGGACGACGAGATGATCGTTCCTTGCCTTCCCCTTGAGGGGAAGGTGGCGCAACGTGCCGGATGAGGTGGAGTTCAGCCACCGACCCGTCCGGCTCCACCTCATCTGTCACTACGTGACATCGGGCAGGGGTTCCCCGACGCGAACTTGAGAGCGTTGGGGGTTCCCGCTACCCCTCAAGGGGAAGACTTGGTACGGCTCGCGCGGCGATCCAATAAAGGAGCTTTCGATCCACCCGGCCCCACCTCATCTGTCACTACGTGACGTCGGGCAGGGGTTCCCCGACGCGAACTTGAGAGCGTTGGGGGTTCCCGCTACCCCTCAAGGGGAGGATTTGGTACGGCTCGCGCGGGCGGCTGTTTCAGAGGATTTCAGGAGAGTAATACAAATAGCGATGGACGAGATCAGAAAGAACGAAACCTGCGAAATCGAAATAACCGATCTCAACAACCTCGGGTACGGGGTGGGGCGGATCGGGAATCTCGTCGTATTCGTTGCCGGGGCGGTGGACGGCGACCGGATCGAGGCGAAGATCATCAAGGTCGCAAAGAACTACGCCGTCGGGCGGCTCGAAAAGATCGTCGTTCCCTCGCCCCACCGGCTTCCCGTCCCCGACCCCTGCCCCGCGCGCGGATGCGGCGGGTGCGCCTATCGCGCGATCACCTACGCGCACGAACTCGAATTGAAACGGGGCACGGTCAAGGCGGCGTTCCGCCGCGCGGGTCTCTCCGACGCGACCGTCCTGCCCGTCCTCTCGACCGGGAAAACCGAAGGGTACCGCAACAAGGCGCAATACCCCGTGACGGGGGCCCCCGACGCGCCGGTGATCGGTTTTTTCGCACCGAAAAGCCACCGCGTCGCCGACGCGCGGCGCTGTCCCCTGCAGCCGACCGTGTTCGGCGAGATCCTCGACGCGATCGCGGCTTTGATGGGAAAATACGGGATCGAACCCTACGACGAGGAGAGCGGAACGGGACTGCTCCGGCATATTTATCTCCGCTCGGCAAAGGAAGAACAAGAGATCCTTCTGACCTTCGTTCTGAACGGAGACGCGCTCCCGCACGCGGGCGAGGTGATCCGGGAACTGACCGCCCGCTTCCCCGCCCTCGTCGGGATCGGGATCAATATCAACCGCGAAAAGACCAACGTGATCTGCGGCGACGAGTACCGGACGTTGTGGGGCAAGGACACGATCACCGACACGCTTGCGGGCGTGACCCTCTCGTTTTCGCCCGCCTCGTTCTATCAGGTCAACCGCGACGCCGCCGAACTGCTCTACAAAAAGGCGAAGGAGAG
>CAMJDE010000132.1 GCA_946404295.1 uncultured Clostridia bacterium
CTTCGCGCCGCCGCCGTCAGGTCGATCCCGTACTTGTTGAGGTTGGGAAGATCGGCGTCGGAGGGTTCCGCGGGGCGCTTCTCGTTTTTGCTCTGCGCGGTTCCTGCCAGTTGCCCGACCTCGCGCGCGATCTGTCCCGGATCGGCGGAGAGCGAGACCAGCACGCGGCAGCCGGTGCAGTCCTTCTCCCGGCAGATCGACGCGAGCAGGTGTTCGGTGCCGACGAACCCGCCCGAGAGTTCGTTTGCGATCGCGCCCGCCCCCTCGATCACGGTTTTGGTCCGCGGGGTCATATCGGCGGGGGAGAGCGCCGTTTTGCTGCCCGCCCCGCCGATCTCGGTCACCGTCTCGCGCAGACGGATCGGCGTGATCCCCTTTCCGTCGAGGATACGGGCGGCGGCGGAGTCCTCCTCCTCCGCGAGACCGATCAGGAGATGTTCGGTCCCGACGTAGGTATGTCCGAGGTCCTCCGCCGCCGTCAGCGCGCGGGTCAGCGCGTTCTGCGCTTTTTTGGTCAATCGGTTCTGCATAAGCCGTCTTTCTACGGCGAAAACGGGTCAGTCGGAGAGTGCGATCAACATTCGTTTCAGCCGACGCGCGCGGATGACGTCGCGCTCGGGCGGGTCGATCTCGGAATCCGATACGGCGACCGTCATGACGCGTCCCGTGTCGGGCGAGACGATCCCGTTTTCGACCAGATTGCGGATCAGGATCCGCGCGTCCTCCGCCCGGATGGCGTCGCCGACCGAGGCGAGCGCGTGCATCAGCGTGATGCGCCCGTCGGGAAAGCGTTTGCGCACGATGCGGATATACCCGCCGCCGCCCCGTCGGCTGACCGTCAGGTAGCCCCGCTCGGGCGAAAAACGTGACGCGATGACGTAGTTGATCTGGCTCGGCGAGCAGCCGAGCCGCTCCGCCATCTCGTTCCGGCGGATCTCGAGCGTTCCGTCCCGCTCGGCGAGCATCGCCTCGAACAGTTGCGCGATCTGATCCGATATCAGCATTTCCGTCGCCCCCCTTTTTCTTCATTATACAGGAAAGGTCGGAAAAAGTCAAACCGATCGCGTCCGTTTTCACCGATTTTTTGTGATGGAAACAGTATTGCCGGATTTATCCCGCTTTAAACGGTCAGACGTCGGTTGACTCCGAGAGCCGCGTCCGCGCAGTATAATCCGAGTGAATCGCGCGCCAGGTCGCGGCGTCGACGGAGCCCGTCTCGGGCAGCCCGTAGCGCCGCTGGAGCAGTCCGACGGCGAAGGCGGTCGGGGTCCCGTAGTGCCCCGTGACGTTCGGCGCGGGGACCGAGCGATAGACGTCCGAGAGGTCGCCGATCACCGCCTGCAACAGGTACACCGGCGTTCCGCGCGCCCCGATCGAGAGCGGAAAGGGCATCGGGAATGGGAGCCCCTTCTCACACTCCCGGTCGGCGACGGCTTCGTCGTATTCCAGTTTGATCGCGCGCCAGGTCGCCTCGTCGGCGACCCCCGTCTCGGGCAGCCCCGCGTGATGCTGAAAGATCATAAGATCGTCCCGCGTCGTCTCCGAAAAGACCCCGTCGACCGCGTGAGATGGGAGCGACGGAATGACGCGCGAGAGTTCGAGCAGACACCTCTGCAGCGCCTTGACCGCGTTTTTCTTGTCGGTTACGTCGTACATACTCCCTCCTTATCCCGCCCCGAGCGAAAGATCGTAGCCCGGGTACTGTCCTTCCGCGGCGATCCTGCCGAAGTAAAGATCGTCGTAGACGTCGGTGATCGCCTTCCAGGTCAGCCCCGTCACCACGCCCCGGTCGCCCGCGATCCCGAACAGGTTTTGAAACTGCGTGACGGCGTTTTCGGTCTGCGTGCCGTAGTACCCCGTGACCGGCACCTCGGGAACGTCCGAAAAACTCCCCGCGATGTAGTTCAGGTAGTTCTGGAGCAAGCGGACGGCGTTCCCCTCGCTCCCGATCTGAAGCAGGATCCCGGGAAAGGGAACAGTCACCCCCTCGGTATAGGTAAGCGGGATATTCTCGATGATACCCGAGTAGACGTTATACATATAGTACCAGGTCACGGCGTCGATCGTCCCCGTCACGGGCAGCCCGTAGGTCTCCTGAAACGCCTTGACCGCGTTCTCGGTCAGGATCCCGAAGTTCCCGTCGATCTCGATTTGCGGGATCGAGTCGATGAACTCTCCGATGTAACTCAGATAATACTGCACGATAAAGACGAACTCCCCCGTGTTCCCGCGACCGAGCGTTTCCGGCAGGGTGGTCCTGATCTCCTCGACCGTCAACCCCTCCGAATTGAGGTCGGAGAGCCGCTTGACCCCGACGTAGACGTTCTGGATCCGGTACCAGGTCGCCGGACCCACGATCCCGTCGGGGGTCAGGTCGAACGCCGACTGAAACGCCTTGACCGCGTTGTCGGTCGAGGGACCGAACAGCCCGTTCACGGGATAGATCTTCGGGATCAGGGGATAGTTCGCCGAGATGCGGTTCAGCCGGTTCTGCAGGATCTCGACGAAGGGACCCGCCGCCCCCTCGCGGAGCGGCACCGGAGGCGCGCTCCCGCCGCCCCCGACCGGGACGCCTTCAACGAGTTCGATATCGTTCCCGAAATAGGTTTTTAAGATCTCCATGGCGGAAAGCCCGCTTTTGGCGAGCGAGACCGTCCCCCATTGCGAGAGCCCGTCGCAGGTCACCGTCACACCGTCGCAGTAGACGGCGAAGAGCGGTTCGACGAAGCCCCGCCGTCTGATATAACTGTTGAAAAGTTCGTCGACGATCTCCGAGACGTTTCCGAAAACCTCGCGCCCGTAGACGAAGGACTGATCGGCGCCGGTCGAGGACGTGATATCGAAATCGTAGCCCTGATTGCGGTAATACTCGGTGTAGACGCGGTTCAGGGTGAAGGAGATCTGCGCCAGGATATTCGCCCGGATCGCCTCTTCCGGCCAGGTCGGGTAGATCTCGCTCGAGGCGACGTTCTTGATATAATCGGGAAAGGAAACGGTGACGTTCGGCGCCGCCTGCTCGGGTCTGCCGAGGTGGACCGTCACGCATTCGGGTATGGTGGGTGTATTCGGCATAGATCCCCCCCGTCAGGCGTCGTTTTGTCCGTCGGGGTTCCCCTCGCCCGGAAGGTCGGGGCGGACGGTCTCTCCGTCGTAGAGCGGGAGAGGGACCAGCCCGATTGGCTGAACCGTCAGCGTGTCGCCGAACACCGGGACCGAGAGCGCCCGATAGGGGTAATACCCGTCGAGATACGCCTCGATATCGTAGACGGCGTAGGGGCGCGTCTCGCCCGGTGCGTCGCCCGCAGACGCGAGCGGGGTCGGCACTTCCGCCGTCGGCGTTTCGCCGTTCCCGTCGGTTTTGAGTTCGACGTCGATCGCGTTGCCGCCGTCCTCGCCCGACCGCACGATGACCGACACGCCGGGGAGCGGGATCGCCCCGTTTGCCGTGAAAGCCCGCGCCTTGATATACCCGACCCAGTTGTTCACCGACGGGTATTTGAAATCGTCCTTGTATAGATCCATTCCAAACCGCCTTTCAGGACCTTCGTCCACGACAGTATATGCGGCGCCCCCTCTTTTCGTTCGTCCGTTTTTTTCGGAATTGCCCCCCGCTGACTCTTGACAAGGGAAGGGGAAAAAGGTATAATAGAGACGAATAATTTAATATTTCACGGAGGGTGCGAAAAATGGGGGAAACGTTTGTCGGCGAACTCGGCGTGATCGGGATGCGCGGTTGTGAGGACTTTGTCTCGGAGGTGGACTCCTATCTCAAGGATTGGAGACGCCACGACAGCGACGCGACGTTCCTGATCGAATCGTCCTGCCCGCGTTTCGGCAGCGGCGAAGGCAAGGGAATGATCAAGGAATCGGTCAGAGGCAAGGATCTCTTCATCATCTGCGATATGTTCAACCACGGCGTGACCTACAATATGTACGGTCAGACCGTGCCGATGAGTCCCGACGACCACTACCAGGATCTCAAGCGGATCATCGGGTCGGTCGAGGGCAAAGCCCACCGGATCTCGGTCATTATGCCGATGCTCTACGAGGGTCGCCAGCACAAGCGTTCGGGGCGTGAGTCGCTCGACTGCGCGCTCGCCCTGCAGGAACTTGTCAATATGGGCGTCTCCAACCTCATCACCTTCGACGCGCACGACGCGCGGGTGCAGAACGCCATTCCGCTCCACGGTTTCGATAACATCCGGACGAGCTATCAGATGATCAAGGCGATGCTCCGCACCTTCCCGGATCTGGTCGTCGATCCCGACCGGATGATCGTCATTTCCCCCGACGAGGGCGCGATGGCGCGCTGCATCTACTACTCCACGATGCTCGGCATCGACCTCGGTATGTTCTACAAGAGACGGAACTACTCGATCATCGTCAACGGCAAGAACCCGATCGAGGCGCACGAGTACCTCGGACGCGACGTGAAGGATATGGACGTCATCATCGTCGACGATATGATCTCGTCGGGCGAATCGGTCCTCGACGTGGCGCAGCAGTTGAAGGAGAAGGGCGCGCACCGCATCTTCATCTTCGCGACCTTCGGGCTTTTCACCGCCGGACTCGATACCATCGACAAGGCGTACGCGGACGGGCTGTTCACCAAGATCTTTACGACCAACCTGATCTACCGCATTCCGGAACTCCAGACCCGCGACTGGTACGTCGAGGTCAACCTCTGCAAGTACGTCGCGTATATCATCGACACGCTCAACCACGACCAGACGATCAGCGGACTGCTCGATCAGTCGAAGCGGATCAAGAAACTGCTCGCCGACCACAAGGCAAGACAGGCGAAACAGGCGAAAAAATAAACGAAAAAAAGAACGCCGGCTGTCAAAACGACAGCCGGCGTTTTCGTTTGGTCGGTCACTCAAGCAGCTCGAACTTGTACCCGACGCCCCAGACGGTTTTCAGGGTCCATTTGTCGGAGACGCCCTCGAGCTTCTCGCGCAGGCGCTTGACGTGGACGTCGACGGTGCGCGAGTCGCCGAGATAGTCGAAGCCCCACACCTTGTCGAGCAGTTGATCGCGCGTGAACACGCGGTTGCAGTTGGACGCGAGGAAGTAGAGCAGCTGCAGCTCCTTCGGCGGGATGTCGATGGTCTCGCCCTTCAGTTTCAGTTCGTATTTCGCCTGACTGATCTCGATGTTGTCAAAGCGGACGACCTCGTCGTCGGCAGTCTTGGAATGGGCGCTCGAACGGCGGAGAACCGCCTTGATGCGCGCCGAGAGTTCCTTCATGTCGAAGGGCTTGACGATAAAATCGTCGGCGCCGAGTTCAAGCCCCAGAACTTTGTCGAAGACCTCGCCCTTCGCCGTGATCATGATGATCGGCTTCTGCGAGATCTCGCGGATCTCGCGGCAGACCTGCCACCCGTCCTTTTTCGGCATCATGATATCGAGCAGAACGAGATCCGGCTCGAAAATCTTGAAAAACTGGAGCCCGTCGATGCCGTCGCTCGCCGTCTTGACCTGGTATCCCTCGTTTTCAAAGTAGACCTTCAGCATCTCGCAGATGTTCGCGTCGTCGTCGATCACCAGCAGTTTCGTTCCCATGGCGTTCCTCCTTTATTCCGTCCTGCGGTTTTGAATTGTGAACTTCGTTAAAGAAATCGCGATGTTCATAATTGCAATTCCATTATAGAGGAAATCGCCGCGCTTGTCAAGAGCAAACGCGAAAAGTTTTTCCGCGCGGGGAAAAAGCGCCCGCAGAGGGAAGTCTTTTTCGGTCAATCCCTTTACAAGAGGGGAAA
>CAMJDE010000133.1 GCA_946404295.1 uncultured Clostridia bacterium
CTTTCGGGCCGTCAGTTTTTCGGAGTTAGGGTGACGGTCCCCGCGGGCGCCGTAAAGACGAGCAGTCCGCCCTCCTCGGTCGCCGTAACGGTTTGCGTCTGTCCGCCTGCCACGACGGTCCATTCCCCGGCTTTCACGCCCGAGACGTAGTAAGTATAATCGCCCGAACCGGTCACTCCGAAGGTAAACGGCGTGCTTCTGCGCGCGGCGTCGATCAGAAAAATCGCGGCGACCTTGCCGATCAGGGCGCCCTTCACGACGTTGGTGTTGATCGCCGACGCCCTGAGAGACGGGCTCTTGTCGGCGTCGCAGACGAACATCACGTTCAGGAGTTGGTCGGTCGCGTTGCCGGTCGCGGGGCTGATCTCGACGCGTCCCCAGTACTCGTCGTCGCGCTTGTAACTGTTGTCGAGTGGAACATAATTATCCTGTCCGTTCTTGTTGACCCAGTAGTTTTTGCCTGCGCCGCCGATCTTCTCGATCGTGACGTTGTTGCCGATCACGTTCTGCAGGACCAGTTTGCCGTTTCCGACAACCTCCGTCACGGTCTTGCCGTCGATCGTCGGCTCGGTGACGGTGTGGAGCAGGAAGGTCTTTTTGAAGGTTGCCTTTTTCGCCGTGATATTGTCGAAAACGAAGAAGTACATCGGCACGTCGGGGTGCCCGGTGTCGAAGACCGTGAGCATCCGGCGCGTGACCTCCGAGACCGTCGAACTGTCGTAGGCGGCGGTGATATCGCCCGCGATATAGCCGTAGGTCGACTGCGTTTTGCCCTCGTCGGCGTAGCCCTCTTCGTGACCCGTCACGGTGCCGGTCACGTATTTCGTCCCGGTCATCCAGGCGCCGTAGTTGGCAGCCGAGATCTCGCCGAGTTTCCTGAACGCCTGTCCTCCGGTATAATAGCCCTTGTAGGTGGACGATTCGGTCGCGAACGAGGGGTTGTAGATCAGGAGACTGTTGTGCGCGATGGTCGCCTGATGGTAGAAATAATGATGATCCTCGCCGTACTTGACGTAGGCGCCGGTATCGCCCGCGAGGATCGAGCGATAGTAGATCTGGAACTGTCCGCAATCGAGATGGTCGTGGTTCCCCGTCGTTTTGACGCCGATCTTCATCAGAACCGCCGCCTGGCGGTCTCCCCAGTTGTTCCGGGCGATGGTCTGCCCGAGCCAGCCGCCGTTATAAAGGACGGTGGGCATCCCCTCGTGGGGATCGGACGTCGCCCGGGTGCCGCGTGAGGAGCAGATCAGGTATTCGCCGACCGAGGCGACCTCGGTGCCGAAACTGTCCGAAAAATCGGAATAACTGTACTTGGTTTTCTCAAGCAGGGCGCGCATCGTCGCGTCGTCGAACAGGTAGGACGAGAAGAGCGCGATGCGCCCGTAGTTGATGAAACTGCCGTCCGGGACGTGGTCGTCGCCGGTGTTGAAGCCGGTGCGGCGCCCCGGGAGTTCGTAGGAATAGACCGTACGGGCGACCTGCTTCATATCGTCGGCGTCATACGGGATCGTTCCCGACATCCCGTAGATCAGCCACGCGCTCCAGATATCGGCGGCGTAGCGGAGCTGCAGATAGAGCGAAACGCCCTGCGGATACATCCCCGCCTCGTAGAAGACCTCGCGGATCGGGACGAAATCGGCGTAGTAGCGCCCGCCGATATAGTTCCACCAATCGGGATATTCGTCGTAGATCGCAATGGCAAAGGCAAGATAGTCGCGCAAGATCTGGTATTCGCAGCCGTGCCCGCAGATCGCCGACTGCCCCGAGGGCGGGAAGCCGACCTCCATCCCGCTGCAGCACTTCTGTTCCACGCCGAGGACGATCTGCGTTTTGTCGTTGCGGTTCAGAAGATCGTGGCACCAGTCGAAAACGCACGCGGCGACGTACATCGTGTAGCCGTAATAGCGGCAAACGTCGCTCATTCCCGCATAGTTCATCGTGGTCAGGACGTTTTTGATCCCGTTGATCGCAGAATAGCCCGAGATCTTGTTTCCGGTCAGGGCGTAGTCGAGGGCGAGCGTCTGTACCTTGTTCAGAACGTCGTAGGAGAAGTTTTGGGAAGCGCTCGCGAGTTTGCCCTCTGTCGGACTCTTGACCGCGGCACGGAAGAGGTTGTTGGCGACGCGGCTCCGCTGATCGTGCAGTTCCCGTTCGATCCCCTCGATATTGCCGGCGTTGAAGAGGACGCGCGGATGCTGTCCCTTTACGGGGCTGACCGGCGTCGCGGGGTAGGCGCCGCCGAGCGTTTCGGTCACGCTGCCGCTGCCGAACGAGGATAGTTTGAACGCGTCGACCTTCGCCTTGACCGCGGACACCGCCGCGGAATAGTCGGCGTAGGTAACGGGGGTCAAGACCGCCGCGTAGCAGGCGGAGCAGATCTTCTCCTGCTCGCCGTCGGTGATCGGGGTGGGCGGGGTCACGATCCGCCCCGCGCCGCTGTCCAGCGTGTGGGCGTTCGGGTTGAGCGGAAGATCCACGGTTTTCGGTTGTTTGCAGACGGTACACTTATAGAGTTTGGATCCGTGCTTGATACAGGTCGAAGAAGAAATGATCGTCCCCTCGTCCCACGTGTGCCCGTCGGTTTCTTCGGTTCGGGTCTCGCCGCAGACCGTGCAGGTATAGAGAATCTCGCCCTTGGTCTCTTCCTTGGTCGCGGGGTCGCAACTTCCCTCTTTCGTGACTCTGCCCTCGTCCCAGACGTGTTCGTGCACCGGCTCTTCGGTGGTCGCGGGGGCTTCGGTCGTCTCGTCCGGATCGCCGCCGCAGGAAGCGAGCGTGAGCGTCAGGACGAGCGCGAGGAACAGAGCAAATACGAGCATTGTTCTTTTCATTACGTTCTCCTTTTCGTTCGGTTGGAGTGGGGTTATCGGATGATCCGCCGGAAAATGCTGTAGTCCGACAGATCGGGGGCGAAGTAGTCGGCGCCGACGGCGCCCTTGACCGAGAGCGTTTTCATCCCGCCGCGGCGTCCCGCCTCGATCCCGGCGTCGGCGTCCTCGACGACGAGGCAGTCTGCGGGATCGGTCCCGAGCATCTCCGCCGCTTTCAGAAAGACCTCGGGGTCGGGTTTGGAGTGCGAAATGTTATTCCCGTCGGAAACGGCGTCGAAAAAAGCGTCAAGCCCTATCCGACGAAGGATCAGCGGGGTGTTTTTGCTTGACGAGCCGACAGCGACGAGGATCCCGTTTTCTTTCAGTTCGTTCAGGTTCTCCATCGCGCCGGGCAGGATATCGGACGGGGTCAGTTCCCGGATCAGATCTCTGTAATAATCGTTTTTGCGCGCGGCGAGCGCGACTTTTTCCTCTTCGGTATAGGAGCGGGAAGCCCTCTCCAAAACGATCTCGAGACTCGCCATCCGGCTGACGCCGCGAAGACGGTCGTTGATCTTCTCGTCAAAGTAGATTCCCTCCTCGTCCGCCATCCGTTTCCACGCCCGGTAGTGGCAGCCGTCGGTCGAAACGATCACGCCGTCCAGGTCGAACAGTACCGCTTTGATCATCTTGTTTCTCCTTTTACGGCAGAATCAGCGCCTGATTGCCGACCTCGCCGATATAATCGCCGCTCCGGAGAATTCTTGCGACGTCAAACGAGTCCTTCGGCATGGTTTTGGTCCGGATCGCCGATACCGCGACTTCCCTGCCGCGCAGAAAGTGGAAGTCGGAGGCGACGAGTCGGATGCCGAACCCCTTTTTCTTGGCGTAAAGGTTCGCGACGGCGTTGCGGGAACGCTGTCCCGGGTGCATATTGAAGGTCTCGATCCCGTCGAGGAGCGCGGGGTCGACCTCGACCATCCCGTCGCGGAAGGGATGCGCCTGCAGAAAGACGCTGTCGGGCATCTCGTACGTTTTACGGAAATTTTCGACCCCCTCCGGCAGCTTCCGGTAGATCTCGGGCAGCATCTTTTCGGTCAGCCCGTAGATCAGGTAGTCGTTGTTGTTCTCGGTAAAGCGGATCTCGGCGCCGAGAAATACGGCAAGACCGTATTTCTTTCCTTCCTCGACCGCCGCGCGATAGTCGTTCAGCCAGACCTCGATCCCCTCCTCGACGCTGCGCCCCTGCATACAGGTCGAATAGTCGTAGATGAAGTGGTTGGTCAAAACGATCCCGTGATAGCCCAGTTCGGCGTAAGTTCTGATCAGATCGGGCACCGGCACCTCGCTGCATCCGCTGGCGGGCTTGGAGTGCGCGTGGAGTTCGAGTTTGTACTTGTATTCTTTTTCGAGTTGCGATTTGATCTCTTGTGCGTTCATCGTCCGTTCCTTTATTCTACCGTAATCTCTTGTCCGTTGGATTTGATCGTCAGGGCGTCGCCGCGGAGCAACCGATAGTGCGCGCCGGCTTGATCGACCTTCACCTCAAGCAGCCGTCCGCGCCAGAGCAGCCGGAAGCGGTAGGCGTTCCACTTCTCGGGCAGGACCGGAGCGAACGAGAGTTCGCCGTCGTCAAGCCGCATCCCGCCGAAGCCGAAGACCATCGACATCCAGGTCCCCGCCATATTCGCGCAATGGTAGCCCGCGTTGACGTTGGCGTGGTAGTCGTCGAGGTCGAGGCGCGAGGTGGTCATAAAGTACTTGTAGGCGACGTCGTGATAGCCGATCGCGTCGGCGACGATCGAGAAGATGCAGGCGGAGAGGGAGGATTCGTGCACCGAAACCGTCTCGTAGAAATCGAAGTTCCGCTTCATCTCCTCGCGGGTGAAGTACCGGGAGAGCAGGAACATCGCGAGGACGAAATCGGCTTGCTTGGACACCTGATGTCGGTAGACGACGATCGGATGGTGCTTGTCGAGCAGGGGGAACTCGGAGAAGGGGGTGTGTTCGATATCCCACCGCTTTTTCGAGAGGAAACTGTCGTCCTGCGGATAGATGCCGCGCTCTTCGTCGTAGGGGATATAGGTATTGTCGATCGCGCGCTGCCATGCGGCGGGCTCGTCGTCCGAAAGGTCGATCTTCTTCGCCAAAGCAGCGTACTTGTCGGGTATCTTTTCCTTCAGGAACGCGACGGCTTCGACGGCGTATTTCATATTCTCGCGCGCCATCATATTGGTATAGCAGTTGTTGTTGACGAGGACGGCGAACTCGTCGGGACCCGTCACACCGTTAATGCAGAACTTGCCGCCCTTGTAGTCGATATATTCGCCGAACTCCACCCAGAAGCGCGCCGTCTCGACGAGGATCTCTGCGCCCATATCGGCAAGGAATTCGTCGTCGCCCGTCGCCGTGACGTACTGATGAACGGCGTAGGCGATATCGGCGTTGATGTGGAACTGGCAGGTTCCGGCAAGGAAGAAAGCGCTCGCCTCGCGTCCGTTGATGGTCCGCCACGGGAAGCAGCAACCGCGCTTCACCGAGAGCACCCGCGCCCGCTCGCGTGCCTGATCCAGCGTGTTGTAGCGGAAGGTCAGGATCTGTTTCGCAATCTCGGGGCGCTCGAAGTTAAAGAAGGGGGTGACGTACATCTCGGTATCCCAGAAGACGTGTCCCTCGTAGCCCTCGCCCGAGAGCCCCTTCGCCCCCAGACTGGTCTTTCCGTCGCGTCCGGGCGATTGGAGCAGGGCGAACTCGTGCCAGCGAAGCCCCTGCGAAAGCAGGTCGTCGCCGTCGATCTCGATATCGGCGTTCTCAACGCTCACGGA
>CAMJDE010000134.1 GCA_946404295.1 uncultured Clostridia bacterium
GGATTACATACGCGCCTGCGGCGCAATTACATACCGTCCGCGCGGCGGACGGATTACATACAGCCCCGTCGGGGCTGATTTGGAAGCGGGGAATACGAAAACGAACGCGCGGGCGCTGTGTGCGCCCGCGCGTTATTATAATAGGGAAGTCCCGCCGCGTTTTTCAGACGATCGGTTCCTTCAGTTCGTCGAAGTAGTAGTAGCGCGTGTAGGCGTGATTGCCCGCCGCGTCGCGCACCGAGATCCGGAAGGTCATATCGTTCGGACTGAGCCGGAAAGACGCCTCGGTCACAGGGGGCTCGCCGGGCTTCTGCCGCTTGAAGGCGGTGCGCCGCCCGACGGTGTGCAGAAAGATCGAGACGGCGTCGGAGGTCTTCACCGTGACCCTGCCGTCCTCGACCCAAAGATCGGTGATCGCGGGTCCGCTCGAGGCGTAGTAGTTGCCGTTTTCGATCCCGTTCATCAGATTATCGTAGGAGAGCGACTCCGCCTTGACCATCGTCCACGCCAGACCGCAGTCGTGCGTCGCGTGGTTGTCGTCGCCCGCGACGCAGCCGATCCGTTTGCCCGCACGCATCATCTCCTGATAGACGTGGGGAACGTCGTCCATATCGCTGTCGATATGCGACCCGCCGTTGATGATCTCAAGGGCGGTCAGGTTCTCCAGTTTGCCGTAGAAATCAAGGTCGTTCATCGACCAGTTCGGGTGGTTGAAAACCACCAGCATATTCCGTTCCCGCGCCGCGCGGATCACCTCGTTCACGCCCTCGACAGAATAGATCCGCTTGTAGTGCGGATCGCCGACGTACCGCGCCCGGTCGAGGTAGTTGACGGCGTTGCCCCAGACGTAGTCGATATCGCAGCAGACCATCCGGACGTCGTGCGGATCCTTGGAATAGAGGTTCAGGTGCACCTTCGGCGTGTGTTCGTGCGTCTTGACGTCTCCCTCGTAGACGGCGGAGACGGGGTTCCGCTTCGAGAGGTCGAACCCGTACTCGTAGGCGGTCAGGGCGATAAAGTCGTCGTCCGAGAGGTCCGAGTGATCGAGCATGATTTCGTGGTCGGTGAAGGCGACGGCGGAATAGCCCATCTCCTTGAAGCGCGCCTTGACTTCCTCGGGCGTCAGGCGCCCGTCCGAACAGACGGTGTGCGCGTGCAGATTGACCTTGAAAAACTGCCCTGCCTCGGGCAAAAGATACTGTCTCACGGAAAAAACCTCCCGGACTCGTTTCGTTCTTTTCCATTATACTCGGACGGGCGGGCAAAGTCAAGAGCGGTTTACCGCCGTTTTTTCGGGTTATCTGCGCCAAAAAATCGGGCGTCGCCCGAACGTCCCGCCGCGCGATTTTATAAACCTGAAAAACTTGCACAAGGAGCTTGCGGAAATGGCACACTTTTTTCGGTGTTTTCGGTGAGAATACATATTTTTTCTTGCGTTTTTGCAATAAAAGCAATCAGGGCGAAAACGACCGATTTTTCCTTATACAGCGGGGGAAAATTCGGTTTTGCGCCCTCCCTTCGTTCCGCCTTTTTGCACAATTTCGGGGACCCTCTTTTTGTTCAGGGTGCCCTTTCTCACTTTTGGGACGATTTTCCCTTGAAAATACGGGTTTTTCGTGATAATATGGAGACAACGGAGGGAAAAAACCGCTCTCCGTAAAAAGATTGGAGGAAAACAAACCATGAAAAGAACACTTGCGCTGATCCTTATGCTCGTTTTGGTCGCGTTCGCGTTCGCGTCCTGCGGCAAGAAGACCGCCGACGCGACGACGGACGGCAAGACCGCGGCTCCGACGGCGGCTCCGACGGGTTCGTCGACCACCGCCGCTCCGACCCAGCCCGAAGCCACCGAGCCCGAAGAGACCGAACCCGAATGTAACCACGTCCCCGAAGACGAGTGGGTCGTCCTCACCCCCGCGACCTGCACGACCACCGGTCTTGAGAAGCTGTACTGCTTAGAGTGCGGCGCCGAGATCGATGAACGTACGATCCCGGTTAATCCCGACGCGCACTCCATTCCCGACAGCGCTTGGGAGATCGTCGAGCCCACGATCTTTGCCGACGGTTCCAAGCACGGCGTCTGCACGCTCTGCAATACCGCCGTTGACGAAGTGATCGAGGAGACCTACACCGAGTGGAAGTACACCACCGAGACCATCGAGGCGCGCGGCATCAAGGCAAACCCCTCGACGCTCCGCGGTGAGGGTCACTACTATCCCGACGACGTCAACGTCGAAGGACAGGATTACATCGTTGAGTTCACCTTCCTCTGGAACGACTCGCTGAAGAAACTGTCGAAGAAGAACGCCGCGGGCGAAGACAACAAACTCCATCAGGTCCTGACCGGAGGAATGCACAGCAAGGCGTTCTTCTGGATGGCTCTGAAAGACGGCGCGAAGGGCGCGGACAGCGGTCTTTGCGGCGCGTTCGAGTACACCGACTGCGTGCAGACCGTTGAAGTGGGTCCCGCAGGGATGTCCCCCGACGCGAGTGGCAACATCACCGGCGGCGTCTACGCCAACTTCCCGAACATCGGCGGCGCAGACAAGGATAACCCCGAGTGGGGCTGGCACCGTCTTGCGTTCGTCTATCACGAAGAACTGGCAAACGAGGACGCGCTGAAGGCGGATACCGAGGCCGGCGCGACCGCGCCCGACTATCGCGTCGAGTACTCCTGCTATATCGACGGCACGCTGATCTACAAGTGCTCCAACCGTCCCGACGCGAACTTCCACGCGTCCGATAACAACGCGCTGTATAACGGCAACCTGCTCTTCACGGCTGCGTCCAACGGCGACGGCACCATCACTTACGTCGATACCGACAAGAGCGCATTCGACGCCGTCCAGCTCAAACCGGTCAGAACCGACGAGGGCGAAGCCTACGCCGTGATCGCCGACTTCAAGGCGCACGTTGAACCGGCGAGCAGCGATCCTGCGTTCGTTCAGAACGTCAAGAAGGTCGCCAGCCCCGCCGACAACGTCTACACGACCGAAGACAGCGTCGAGATCCCCGCGAAGATCTGGTTCGAACTGGACGCCGACTGACGTCCGATCCCGCGCCTGACGGCGCAAAAACATTGTGAAAGCACCGGGTCTGCCCCAAACGGTTTCCTCCTATTTTCCGTTTCCGGCAAGACCCGGTTTCCCTTGGACGGCGGCGAAAAGCAGCCGTCCGACCCTTCCGAGGGGGGCGCCGCCGGTTCTCCCGACGGCGCCCCTTTTTTCGTGCCAATGCGTCCCCGGTTGACAACAACCGGGGGGACGGTGTAAAATAAATGCGGTGGGATCCGACGATCCCCCGAAAACCGTAAACGGAGGTCCCCGATGAAGACAATCGCTTTGTTTCTGACTCTGTGCCTGCTGCTTTCGTGCGCGTTCCTGTTCGCGTCCTGCGGGAAAACCGACGCGACGGAGCCCGATACGACCGGCGTGACCGATCCCTCAAGCGAGGAGGCGACCGGCCCCGTAAACGATGGCACGACGGGGGAACCCGCCGAAACGACCGCCGTCACGACCGACAAGTGGGAGGCGCTGGCGCCGCAGGTAACGAGGCTTTCGGCGCGCGACCGACTGCTCAAGATCGAGTGCAGCTGCAGACAAACGGCGGTCAAGGCGTCGAAAAACGATATCTACCTGAAGGGCCCCGACGCGATCGAAGAGGGCGTCACGCCCCTGATCCAGCAGATGGTCTACGAGCGGAACCGGGCGGCGGACGCCCTCCTCGGCACGACGACCGAGTTCGTCTTCTGGGATCTCGAATTCGGAGAGCAGCAGCCGCAGATCGACCTGGTCGTGAAGGGGAACGCCGTAGACGCGCCCGACCTCTTCGTCAATATGCTGAACGACCTGAGTCACGAGATGATGAACGGGGCGTTCAAGGATGTATGGTCGATCCCGGGCAGTTTCTTCGACTTTTCGACCGAGGGCTGGCTCCGGACTTGGATGAGGAATATGTCGTTTACCGACGATCGCGCCTACCTGCTCGGGAGCGACTATTTCATCGACATTCTGCGCGCGATGAGCGTGATCCCGTTCAATAAGACGATGATGGACAAGAACGCCGTCAAACTCGCGCCCGCCGTGATCGGTGAGGACGAAGATCCGCTCGGCGAGGGCGAGAAACTTTCGGTCCGCTTCTTCGATCTCGTCGAGCGGGGTGATTGGACCTGGGACGTCCTCGGCAAACTCTGCGAGGCGATCTGGGAGGATTCGGACGGAGACGGCGCGGATTCGATCCGCGACCGGCTCGGTATTCTCACCGACACCTTCGGCGGAGACGCCGCCTGCGGCTTCGTCTATTCGAGCGGCGTGCAGGTGACCGAGGCGTACAAAATCGAGGATCCGGAGAGCGAATACAACGGGAAACAGTGGATCAAGTACGCCGACACGTCCGAAGGGCTCAACCTGATCTTCGAGAAGGTGAAAAACGTATTCGTCGGCGCGGGATCTCTGACGACCGCCGCTGACCGCCCCGGCAACACTCCGGAGAAACCAGGTCTTTCGTATCATTACACCAAGTTCGCCGCGGGCGAAGTGCTCTTTATCGGTTCGCTTCTGCTCGGCGCGCTCGAAAACGACACCATCCAGCAGATGCAAGACGTCTATTCGGTCGTGCCCTGCCCGAAAGCGGACGCTTCCAAACCCTATAACACGATCATCTATAACAGCGGCGACGTGGGCGCGATCAACGTCAATATCGGACCCCGCAAGGCGAAAACGCTGACGGCGTACCTGCAGTACTGCACCGAACACTCCGGCGCGATCCGCGAACAGTTCCTTGAGAACGTGATGAAATATAAGGTCACGACCTACGATCAGGGGACCGACCGGATGCTCGACATTATCTACGACGGGATCATGTGGGGGCGCGACAAGACGGTCGAGGACCTCAACAACGAGCCGCGCTGGCACGGGAGTATGAGAAAAGAGGGTTGCGTCGTCGGCGCCGATTACATTTCTCAATTGTACGAATCCAATCGCACGATGAAGCAGAACTTGCTGAACAAGACGATGGAGAAGTGGTATACGCTTCCCAAGGTTGAGCAGAACGCGAACTGATCCCGCGAAAAAAACGAGGAAGGAAGATGAAAATGAGAAAAACCGTATTCCTTTGCCTGCTTTTGTGTATCGTCTTTTCGGTCTTTGCGCTCGCGTCCTGCGGGAAAGGGGACGGGGTGAGCGACGGGACGACCCGCGAGCCCGAGGCAACGGCGTCCGACCCCGAGGCGACGAGCCCCGAAGACGAGACCGACCCGACGACCGCCGCCGTCACGACCGACAAGTGGGAGGCGCTGGCGCCGCAGATAACGAGGCTTGCGGCGCGCGACCGACAACTCAAGATCGAGTGCAGCGAGTTCAAGACGGCGGAAAAGGCGTCGAAAAACGATATCTACCTGAAGGGCCCCGACGAGATCGTCGACGGGGTCACTCCCCTGATCCAGCAGATGGTCTACGAGCGCAACCGCGCGGCGGACGAATTGCTCCAAACGACGGTCGAGTACGTGTTCTGGGATATCATTTACGGAGAGCAGAAGGATCAGATCGACCTGGTCGTGAAGGGGAACGCCGCCGACGCTCCCGACCTCTTCGT